>NZ_JCACKS010000194.1:0-2337 GCF_059505505.1 Pelatocladus sp.
TCTGGATAAATTTCAAACATAGTTGTTTTTCTCTATCCAGAGTGATGAAAGAGCGTTAATAGCTAATTGCCTTGATTGCTGTTAGCTATTAACAGCCTTAACTAGAATTTTAGAGCTTTAATTAATAGTAATAGTAGGATAAATTCATGTCTCCTGAGCCAGATGCTATTTGGTTGAATACAAGCCCTAGTTTGTTATGTTTTGCTCAACCACTTTTGTGTGAATTGTCACGTAATGTAACTATTGCTCGGTGGGAATATAGCCAAACTCAGGATGAAGCAAGTTCCTTAGATGTTGCTATAGAGTTGCTTTGTGATTATCTCCAATCCATTAATCAACCAGTACATTTGATAGGTCATAGTACGGGAGGATTATTAGGACTACTATATACACGTCGATATCCAGAAAAAGTTAAATCTTTAACCCTATTAGCTGTAGGTGCTGATGCTGCTGTTGACTGGCAAGCTCATTATTATGCTCATCTGCCTTACTTGAGTCGGCGAAAGATTCTAAGTGCAATGGTGTGCAACCTATTTGGTTATCACAATGAAAAAACCGTTAAGCGCCTAGAAAGGCTTTTAGAGCGAGATAAGAATTGTTCACTTTCGCCTCACTCTTTGTTTAAACGCTTAAGCGTGCCTCCAGCTCCAGTTCCTGTTCCCTTAATGGTTTGTGGTAGCACTGACGACATCATTGTAGAACCTGATGCTCTGCAAGGATGGCGACCATTTTTGATGGAGGACGATTGCTATTGGGAATGTCAAAAAGGAAGACATTTTTTTCACTTTTTCTACCCGAATCTTGTAGCTGAACAGATTCTTGATTTTTGGCAATCTCTACGTCAATTGGATTCAGTTTGTTGGAGTCTGAAAGTATAAGCAATAGCAATTTGAACAATTAGAATAATAAGTTTCACACTATCAGAATTTATATTGAATTAATCTTGACGTATTTTTTCTTCGTTCAAGGAGGTGAATATCGGTTGGAATTCTGCCCATTCTTTGCATACAGTTTGGTAACATTGCGGTGGTGTAATTGGTAAATTAGTTAAATAGAAAAACCCAGCTTGATGACCGTATTCCAACAAAAATACAACATCTTTTTCGGGATTATACTTATCTACAGCTTCAAGAATATGAGCATTCATGAAGTGTCTTTGCAACAGTACGGTATCGGGTGCTGCCAACCAAGCATTTAAGAAAGCTGCGAGGTTTTTACGCGGGATAAAATGCACTTTAAATGTTTCGCCAGCAATACTTAAATGCGGGGAATTGGTACTGCAAATTACTACACCGCGTTCTCCTCCTAAATAGCCAACCCAAGCGTTGTACCCAATTGCCAATAAATTAGTGGCGATAAAATCTTGTTGCCAATCTTGGGTGTTGATTTTTGTGGTCATCTTTAATTAACCTCATGAATTGATAACTGCCAAAGTTGGATAGAATAACACAGATGGCTCTCAAAAATAGCGCGTGCTGCTAATCCCTCAGCAATTGGCTTTTCTAGCCAACGCTTAAATGCCCAACGTCCGATCGCGTATAATGGTGGGAGTGCGATCGCTACAACATCAGCAATATATTTAACTGTAGTCAACCCAAAAGTACGGAAGTTATCAACACACAAGTCAATCGTTGGCGCAACGGACGCAGAAATGTCTTCCGTCTTGATTAAGTTGAATCCAGACTGTGACAACGCCGCCTGGAGTTCACTGGCGACATGACAATTAGGGATCTCCAAGTAATAAAATGCCCAGCCGTATTAAATATATTTTGGCCAAGCCCAAAGTAGAGCGCGCTTTCGCCCTTCAGGCGAAAGCGACGGCTGGGCATTTTATTATTTGGAAAGGCCTTAGAAAAAATACCTTTTTGGTATTCAGCATCAAAACGCATCATATCTGCAAGCAGCAGGTAGCCACCGCTATCCAGTAAACGAGCCGCACCTTGAGCTAAATCGTCAACAGCGATATACTGGCTGCTTTCACTCAACAGAACTAAATCGTAGGAGTTTGAGGAGTGAAAATCTTCAAATCTCGTTAAGTAGAAAGGAACTCGACCCTTGGTATTCTTGATAAATCTCTCTTGTTGGAGTGCATCAGGTGCTAATCCCTCAACAATGAAACCGCGATCGCACAAATACACTGCATTCCCACCAATCCCGCAACCGACATCTAGCACAGTTTTTACACCCTCTGGGATAAAACTCAAAAGTTTAGCTGTATATGCTGACTGAGCCACACGTAAGCGAGTCAGAGTTAATTCTTCACCGCTTTTAGGTAGTGGTTCCCAATAAGCTGTTATGCATTTAAATTGTGATGACAGCGTCGCCTTTATTTTTGAG
>NZ_JCACKS010000195.1:0-2335 GCF_059505505.1 Pelatocladus sp.
GCGATGCTTGGTATTCCAGTCGTGAAAATCTGAAGTTCTTGAGAGACAAGGAATTGGCGAAAATAGAAGGTTCGTGTCATCAGGTGCAGCCTGTGGCTAGAACACTTGATATATATGGATTCTAGCCTCTGAATAACTTTTCTCTCTTACCTCCCTTTTTGCCCCTAACTCATAATTTTTCTAAATATATATTTTTTTAAGCGTTTGACAAATAGCTTAAAGTCTGTATGGTTGATTAATTTCTTATAGTGCAACAATCTTTTCTCATACACTCGCTTGAGAAATACTCAGGCTTTCAAATGATGGGAAGAAGATGAATGGTCAAGTCAAATTGGGATACAGAAGAACTAATTGAAAATTGGACACTTCTGCCAACGGAATTAGAATTAGTCAGAAACAAAGTCGGCGGTAATCAGATTGGATTTGCTCTATTATTAAAACATTTTCAGATTTTTACCTGTTTTCCTGACGAAAAATCGTCTATTCCCCAAATTATTATCTCTTACATAGCAAATCAACTTAAAATTCCTGAAAGCTCATACTCAGATTATGATTGGCAAGGACGAACCGCAAAAGTTTATCGTGTTGAAATTCGTCGTTTATTTAATTTTAGAGTAGCTACCGTCCAAGATTCAGTAGAAATGAGCGACTGGCTAATTAAAGAAGTATTACCTCACGAACAAAAGTTTGAATCACTCGTTGAAAGTGTCTATCAAAGATGGAGAGAATTGCAAATCGAACCGCCCACATCAGGTAGGATTGAGCGTTTGATTCGTAGTGCTATCAGTCAGTATGAAAGTGAATTCTGCTATCATACACTTTCTGTGTTATCAAAAGAAAACCTGGCTGAAATTGATATTCTCTTAACCACAGAACATTCTCTGAATGCAGAAGAAAAACAAGATTCTCTGAAGCTAAAAACTTCCGATTTTGCCTTTCTCAAAACAGATCCGGGGCCTGTTGGCTTAGAAAGTTTCCTAACTGAAATCGAAAAACTCAAACGGATTCGCGGTATTGGTTTACCCCTTGACTTATTTAAAGGAATATCACCCAAACTAATTAAAACCTACCGTCATCGGGCGGCTACAGAAACTCCTTATCTTTTACGACAACATCCCCCGGCGATTCGCTTACCTCATATTTGGGGAGAAGGAACTACTACTTGCGCCAGTGATAGCAAACATTTTGGCGCATGGGATCAGAATCTTCTAACCCAGTATCATCTCCGTTATGGGGGTCGAGGAGTCATGATTTATTGGCACGTCGAGAAGAAATCTACCTGTATTTATTCCCAACTCAAAACTTGTTCTAGTAGTGAGGTGGCAGCGATGATTGAAGGGGTTTTACGCCACTGTACTAATATGAATGTGCAGAAAAATTATGTTGATAGTCATGGTCAAAGTGAAGTGGCGTTTGCCTTTACTCACTTATTAGGATTTCAGTTAATGCCCAGATTGAAACGGATTAAGGTACAAAAGTTATATCGTCCTTACGTTGGGCAAAGTGATGCTTACCCTAATCTACAACCGATTCTGACTCGCCCAATCAACTGGGATTTGATTCGTCAACAGTATGACCAGATGGTGAAGTTTACTACTGCTTTAAAGTTGGGAACGGCTGAAACACAAGCATGACGTAGTTGATGAGGATGAACTGTCCAAGCGATTTTAGCAATTTCTCCAGCTCTGGCTATGATATGACGGATTGAACGGGTTGATAAAGGTGCTTTGCGTTCAGATACGAAAACATAACTCGAATCGGGGTAATCTCTTTGAATTTGGCGCAAAGCTCTCAATTCGGGAGAACGCAGAGGATGAATGCTGTCATGACCATTTTTGACACGATGTATTTCTATATAACCTCCTACTAAATCTATCTGCGACCATTTCAAAGCAACTAATTCGGCAGTTCTTAGTCCGTGACGAAACATCAATAAAATGATTGCTCCATCTCTAACACCATGACGACCTACTTTTTGAGCAGCACCAATCATGGCGTTGACTTCTGATGGCCGCAGATATTCTCTTTCCCTGATAGATGATTTTTTGGACGGGGGAGTATTTTGAGAAAATATCTTTGCCGAAAATGGATGTTGGATAGTGATAGATAGCATGGGTCAAGTCCTCATGCTGAGGTCTATATTTTCATTGTACTTTGCCTAGAAGGAGACAAACTAGGCAAAGTTATTATTTGTATTTCTTATCAATTTACCCTAAAAAATTGGTCATTTTTACAAAACTTTACAAGGCTGCACCTGGTGACACGAACCTTCTATTTACGCCAATACCCAGTTTTTGTATAATCTGGCAGGTAATACCCAAATCACTAAAAAAGT
>NZ_JCACKS010000196.1:0-2071 GCF_059505505.1 Pelatocladus sp.
AATTTTACTTTCTACCATTTTTTTGTACCTAAATCATATTCCGGACGAGTCTAATTAAAACTGCCAAAGTAACGGGAGGGTAAAAGGATGATTGTCTTGCTGACAGGTGACGACCAACACGCCATCCAGGAACAGCTAAACCAATACAAAGCAGAGATTGATTCCCAATGGCTCACACTTTGCTATCACCGATTTCCAGCTGATCGCCTTGACCAAGCTATCAGTGTAGCTCGCACTCGTTCCCTGACTGGTGGTAAAAAACTGGTGATTGTCGAAAATTGCCACCTCAAGCAGTGGGGTGATACTGAGTTAGAAACTTTGCAGCAGCTTGTTCAAGTGCCTGAATTCACAATTCTGGTGTTTGTCGCCACCAATGTAGATAAGCGCCTGAAGATTTACAAACATCTTGTCAAGTATGCCAAGTTGTTTGAGTTTCCATTGATACCACCTTGGCGTACTGATTTAATTGAAAAGGCGATCGGTACTCAGGCTAAAAAAATTAAGCTGGTGCTGTCAAAGAATGCGGTGGAATATCTAGCAGAAGCAATTGGTAACGACATGACCCGTGCAGCCACAGAGTTACGCAAACTGTATATCTATGGTAATGGCAGACAACTTGAGCTTGCAGAAGTAAAAGAGTTAGTGCCATGTCAGACTCAGAATAGCCTACAACTGGCATCTGCTATTCGCCAAGGAGAAAGTAATCAAGTTTTGCACCTGCTGGATGATTTACTGTCACGCTCGGAACCATTAATGGTGATTGTTGCTACTCTCCTAACCCAGTTTAGAACTTGGCTGTGGGTTAAATCTGCGATCGCTTCTGGGGTTAAGAAAGATAGTGAATTAGCTGAAATGTGCAGTATCAGCAATCCTAATCGCATTTACTATTTGCGTCAGGAGGTAGCAAATACAAGCATCAATGCTTTAGCTAAGGCAGTAACTATGATGCTGGATTTGGAGATGTCTATTAAGAGGGGTGCTGAAGGTAAGAATTTACTGCCAACAATTCTTAGCATTAGCAGGTTATTTAAGTTAACTTAATCAGCGTAAAATTGACTGATAACTTTGGATTTTGGATTGTATATTTGATTCCAGTCTAAAATCCAAACTCACTAATTAATAATATTAGTATTTAACATAACTTTCACAAGTTATGTTTTTATTTATCTCGCCTTAGAGAAATTCAGTGCTATTAAGAAACCAATTTTCAACCCTGAAATTATTAAAAAACTCAAAATCCGAAACATTATTAGTTACCAGTATTAAATTATTACAGTAAGCAATACTCGCAATTTGACCATCTACAAAAGCAGGAGTTTTGCCAATTTTGGATAATATAGCCCTTTCTTGGGCGTGCCATTGTGCCGCCTTTAAATCGTAATCAAGGACTGGTAAATTTAATACCGATTCATGAATATAATTCCAAAGAGACTCTCGCCGCTTAGATTCTGGTAACCGCAAACAGCCATGTAAAAGTTCATGAACAACAACACTAGAAACGGCAACTTCTGATTTATGAATATCTAGTTTGTGCAAAACATTGGCATTAGGAATAGGACGTGCTGGCTCAGATAGAATATTGGTATCAAGTAAGTATTTCAAGCTCATAGATCAATTTCTCTGCCCACACTACGATCTCGTAGGTCAGCGAAATCATCATCAGTAAAGATAATCCCCTCGCTTTGGATTACGCTTCTAAATTTTTGTAATCCCTGCCAAAAATTATCCCCTCTAGATTCCTCCTTTTTTTGACGGAGAAACTCAAATAAAAAGTCCTGTTCTTCTTTAGGCAAACTTTCAATAGAATTAATAATTTCTTGTAAAGTCATTATCGAACCTCCTAATCAAGTAAACCCTACCTTTGCTAACTCTATTTTAATCTCTAAATCCAAAGCCTCAGCCCCTTACATTTAGCCAATTTCCGCAAAAATTCTGATACAGGGCGCAGTGGCGGCAAATGTTTCTGGAGGACAAAAGCAGCGATTAGTGATCGCTGGATGGTTTACTGTAACGCCCCTGACGGGGCGACAAAAAGTGCTATGATGCAGACATAATAAGCCTCATAGCCCTC
>NZ_JCACKS010000197.1:0-2040 GCF_059505505.1 Pelatocladus sp.
GGGGTAAATATCGGGAAGCTGTCACGAAGTGCAAACTAAACGGTTTAGTATAGAATTAAGTCCTTATATAGCAAGGACTTTAGTATAGTTAAGCCGCAATTTCAATTGGTAATCTTTCATTCATATCCAAACGAAAAGTGCCGTAGGGGTTAACATGACCCCAGATTAAAGGCGAAAGCGCTCGCAAATCCTCCTCCTTCATTAGTTTCATCCATTGCGGCTGGGATAAAACCTGCTGAATGATTAAAGTATTGATATATACTAAAGATATCTGTAATAAATGCAGACATAGTACTGCTAATTCCTGGTCGGACAAGTTATTGGTAGCAATCTCCCCACTCTTGCCGTAAAAAATAAAACTATTAGCACCATTCCAATTCTCCACAACATTCAACCCAGCGTTTATTTCTTGTCGCAGTTCATATAAATGGAGGTATTTACATAAAAATATGGTCTTTACAGCTTTACCCAATTCCATTAAAGCTTGATGAGTAGGGTGTAGTAAATTAGCTTTGGTAAAACGCTTTAATATAGCTTCAGTTTCTGCCATACCTAAACGCAAAGCTGTCGCATATTTTATCATTTGGTCGTATTGCTGGCGAATTAAATCCCAATTTATAGCGCGAGTTAAAATAGGTTGCAAGTTGGGATAAGCATCGTTATTTCCGGTTGATGGGCGATATAACTTTTGGACATTTATACGTTTAAGGCGTGGCATTAACTGAAAACCGAGCAAATTACAAAAAGCAAAAGCAACGTCATTTTGACCGTGACTATCTACATAATTTTTTTCAATTTTCATGTCTGTACAATGGCGTAGCAATCCTTCAATCATTGCCGCAACTTCTGAAGAAGAACAAGTTTTTAACTGTGAATAAATACAAACAGAATTCTTTTCAACATGCCAGTAAATCATCACGCCACGCCCACCATAGCGAATGTGCCACTCAGTCATTAAATTTTGGTCCCAAGCACCAAACTTCTTCGAGTCAGAAGCGCATGTAGTTGTACCTTCTCCCCAAATAATAGGTTTCCTAATATTAAAAATCGCATTGGCGATTGATGCAATGGCGTTTCTTAATTGGTCTTTATGAATAAAATGACGTTTTACATGTAGTAAAGTATGGTAATCATCACCTTTAATCTCATCACTTAAACGCTTTAACCCGGTATTAGTCCCTAAACCATATAAACAGAGTAGCAAGCGTTTTTGTAATATATGAGGGCTTAAAACTTCTCGTGTTGAGACAGTTTTAAAATGTGAGGTAAAATTAACTCGTAAATCAGTCTCTTTGAGAATATCTAAGAGGCTAGTCATGCGCCAACGTTTAGTAATTTCAGTTTTTAGTCTTTTTAAGTTAACTGGTTCATTCTGAGGATTTAAGGGCGAAAGTGAAATCCTAGCTTTGCTTGAAGTTTTGATTTTGACGTGGGGATTTTTGGGGAAACCTTTATCAAATAAGCTTAAAGCTTCATCCATTTGTCTTTTCAAATCAGCAATAAATACTTCTACATCAGATGGTTGTTTTAAAGCCTGAAAATACTCTAACCTTTGTGCCTCAAAATCAGCAGGTAAATCTTCTTCCGGATTTCTGTAATGGTTCGCTCCTACAACCCATATTTCTTTACATCTAAGCTTTTCTCTTAATGCTTGAAGTACGCTCAACTCGTAATTAATGCGATTAATTTTGATTGAATCATCTTCTGAAGTATCTAATATAATATCTTGCCATCCTGGGGGTAATACTCCATCAATCGGAATTTCTTCTCCAGGGTCATAGTAACGTTGTTTACTATCAGCATACTTTTTGAGTAATTCTAAAGCTTGAATAACGGGACGATGTACCTCATTATTTGAACGGAATTCAAGCTTACTTAAAATCAGTGGTAAAATGCGACGATAATAGGAACTATAACTTGAACGCATAACCGCATAAACTTTCTCGCGGTAAGCATTTCCTGAAGATTTATACTCTTTTACCAAATTTTTTAGAGTCACCTCAGAAGCAACTGGAAAAATTACATCTTTGACTATACCAT
>NZ_JCACKS010000198.1:0-2006 GCF_059505505.1 Pelatocladus sp.
TCTTTACAAAACTTTACAACGTGTCCCATTTTGCACGTATCCCGGCTGTACCCCTCTTACTGATCATTTCAACACTATTGGCTTGTTCAGCTGCATTCACGGCTTGCACTCCTAGTGAATTTATACTTATTGAGAATATTTATTATAAAAACTGCTATATATTAATTGAAGTAATTGATATTTATTATCCTTAATTCAACCTCTAAAATGTCTCTAATATCTACCTAAATGTGTTTATAGCAGGATATATACAACACACTCACTCTGAGTATTAATCAAAGTCAGGACGAAATTTAACTAAATTTGATCCTAGACTTATTGAAATATAATTGCAATAATTTAACTACTGCTTTTAGCATAGTCATAACTTAGGAGGAATTGATGTGAGTACTTACGCCCCAGAATTGAGAGCTACTGCCCAAGCAATGGTTGCTCCTGGTAAAGGCATTCTGGCAATGGATGAAAGTAACAATACCTGCAATAAGCGGTTTGAGAAGTTGGAGATTCCAACCACGGAGGATCGCCGACGTGCTTATCGAGAACTAATTTTGACGACTCCTAACTTAAGTGAGTTCATTAGCGGTGCTATTCTGTATGATGAAACGATTCGCCAATCTACGCAGGCAGGTATACCCTTTACTCAGGTAATGCAGCAGGCGAGTATCATCATTGGTATCAAAGTAGATGCAGGGGCAAAAGATTTAGCAGGATGTCCTGGAGAGAAGATAACAGAAGGACTGGATGGATTGCGCGATCGCATTGCCGAGTACTATCAAATGGGGGCGCGATTTGCCAAGTGGCGAGCTGTAATTACCATCGGTAAAGATATTCCCAGTCGTACTTGTATTGAAGCCAATGCCCATGCTCTTGCTCGCTATGCAGCACTGTGTCAAGAAGGCGGATTGGTACCGATTGTGGAACCGGAAGTGCTGCTCGATGGCGATCACACGATTGAGCGATGCTACGAAGTTACAGATCAGACCTTGCAAGCAGTGTTCACTCAACTGCGGTTGCATCAAGTGGCATTGGATCAAATGATTCTCAAGCCCAGCATGGTGATTGCAGGATTAAGTTGTTCTACTCAATCATCGGTAGACATGGTGGCACAAATGACCATCCAATGCTTGCTCAATAATGTGCCTGCGACTGTTGCGGGTGTGGCGTTCCTGTCCGGTGGACAAACGAATGAACAGTCAACGGCACACCTAAATACGATGAATGCCAACAGGAGTGCGAACTGTCCTTGGCGCGTTACTTTCTCCTATGCTCGTGCGATTCAGCAACCTGCTTTAGAGTACTGGCACGGAAACGATGCCAATACCAAAACTGCACAACAGCTGCTTTATCATCGGGCAAAGTTGAATGGTGCTGCAAGTTCAGGTAAGTACAGCGTGGAGATGGAGAAAACACTTGTGTTAGCCTGATTCACTACCATCACTAGGTCAGTTGAATGGAAAATACCATAAACCGTGTATTAAATTTGCAGTTTTATGCTGATGGGCAATATCTACCCAATGCATCTGAGTCGAAAACTCAGAGCTTCTTACCAAATTCCCTGTCTAGGTCTTATGAAGATTTGTCCATGTTGCTCAGACAAGTTATTACGTCATGTGCGTCAGTTAGAAATTTATTGGTTTTGTCCAGCCTGCAATCAGGAGATGCCTGTTGTCAATAGCTGTTAAAAATGGCAAGTTTGTAGGACTGGCGTTGGATGAAGATAATCAATCAGAACTGACGAATCAGCGCATCAAAATTTGGGTAAGTCAGTTGAAAGCAGAGTTTGGCTTGTGAGGTTCTTCTGATTACACACTATTTTATACCTAACTAATACTTTGAATGGGTGCTATTGATGCAGGTATAGTTCGATGGCTGATCAAGTCGTCATCGAGGAGATGAGTAATGTCAAAGACTTTTTTAACGGATGTAGTGCTAATTCTAGGAGCGTCTCTATGTCCACTAGACATCTCCGACAACTATCAAAGCCTTTATGTGACTAGCTCTTAGGG
>NZ_JCACKS010000199.1:0-56643 GCF_059505505.1 Pelatocladus sp.
CTCAGGAATCACCATGTAATCTCTTGCGCTACATTTTGAAGTGCGGAATGTGGGTAAAAAGAGCATCCTATCTTTGGTTACAGGAGCTTATACCAATTCCCAAAATGATTGATACAGATAGATTGATAGAAGTCGGGCGCAGACAGCAATTGTCAATCCAAAATCTAAAATGGTATTAGTGGTCATTCTGATATTGTAACCACAGTCATCAAACCTAAATTATGAGAGTAGACCCACGGAAAATCTATAATCTGCTGCAAAAATCAAGTCAGACAAATGAATTAGTACGGGAGATTATCATCGGGTTAACCTGGACATTATGCCGAGCGGATGGAATTGGACTGTGTATGAGTCCTGGTCAGCCAACGCGCACCTTACCCTGGTCAGGAACCTTGGTAAATACAGCTGTAGCAGATTTAGCACCTTGGTTACAATCGTGGGATAGCTACCAAGCTACTGTTGCTATGGCAGCGGTTAATGCTGTGATTAACCCATCTTCGCCACTTGTTTTGAAAGCAAAACCGCTTTCACCAAAAGGTTCGGCAAACTTGGCTGTTTTTGAGCATTTTTTACCGTTAATTAGAGGGAAACGAGTAGTCGTAATTGGGCGCTATCCGGGACTATTTGAGTATGAACAAGAAATAGATCTAACGGTACTCGAACGTCAACCAAGTCCCCAAGATTTACCCGATACAGCTTGCGAGTATCTTCTACCCGAAGCAGATTGGGTGTTTCTGACAGCAACTTCTATAGTAAATAAGACATTTCCGCGTTTGGTAGAGTTGTCGCAAAATGCAAAATTAGTATTGATGGGGCCTACTTTACCCTGGTTGCCAGATTTAGCAGATATGGGAATTGATTATTTAGCAGGTGTTGCTGTCACCGATCCAGAAGCATTACGTCAGACAATAGCCGAAGGGGGAGGTACCAGAATTTTTGACACTGGAGTACAGTATCGGGTTTTGGAGTTTTAGATTGTATCATTGCTGTACACAGTTCATGGCGACTACTTTCTAATATCCGCGATCGCTCCTTTAGTCATCGCAGCGATCGCTTTATCACTAGCTTTAGGCAAATGATAATACTTACCTCCTGCTGTTTTGGCTATTTCTTTGGCAAAGCCAGTGGAAACAAATTTACTTTCAGTATCAATCACCAATAATTGCATTCCTAATGCCCGGATTCTCGCAGCAATATCTAACAGTTCGGCTTTGATATCTGGCTTTTCTCCTGGTTCTTGTGGTTCGCCCAAAGAACGCGACAGGGGAATATTACCCCGACCATCGGTGATCGCGACCAGTACAACTTGACCAATATCTCCACTCATTTGAGCATTCAATCCCACCCGCACAGCTTGGGTCAAACCGTGTGCTAGCGGTGAACCACCACCACAAGGTAATCTCTCCAAACGGTTTCGTGCTAAAGCTATTGAACGTGTCGGTGGTAACAAAACCTCAGCTTGTTCTCCTCGGAAGGGAATCAAAGCTACTTGATCACGATTTTGGTATGCTTCCGTCAACAGTTGCATCACCGCACCTTTGGCAGACTGCATCCGATTCAACGCCATCGAGCCAGAAGCATCGACAATAAATACTACCAACGCCCCAGCTTTACGTGCTAGCCGCTTCGAGCGAATATCGCCTTGTTCGATAAATACCCGCTTTTGTGCATCTCCTTGATGACGAGCGCGTCGTGCTTTTTGATACGGCGCTGCGGCTCGCATGGTGGCATCTACAGCAATTCGCCGGACTTTACCCTTGGGCAACATTGGCTTGACATAACGTCCTCGGTCTTCTGAAAAAATTATACTACGACTGCCAGATTTACCGTGTCGCTGTGCCATCTGAGCAAAATAAAGCACACTTTGATCCAGCACAACTCCTTCGGGGTCAAAGATAAATTCTTCCGGTATATTAGGCGGTTCTTGTTGTTCTTCGTTATCTTCCTCTTCCTCCTGTTCTTGTTCTTCGTCTTCAGGTTCTTGTTGATCTTGGGGAGGAGGAGGTGGTGGTGGGGGTTGTTGTTGGTCAGGCGGGGGTGTCTGAATTTGAGTTGCTCGTGGTACGATGACTAATTCCACCGCCCGACGCAAATCATCAGCGTTGACTTGAGTACGTCCATCCAACGCCGCCGAAGCTTTCGCCACCCGCACAGCAAATAACTCAGCCCGATGTCCTTGGACACCACCGCGAATTGCTTCTTCTACTAAGTAGGTAATTTGGTCATGAGTAATGCAGACATCCTTCAACCATTCCCGCGCAAAGATAATTTGAGTTTTGAGGGCGTCGATATCTTCGCTGTATTGCTGGAGAAATTCTTGAGGAGATTGAGAGTAGGCGATCGCAACTTCAACTGCTTGCACTCTTTGGTCTAAACCTAAAACACCATCCGCAGAAAGCACAATAGCGATTCTATCGAGTAAATGCTCCCGCAAAGCACCTTCTTCTGGGTTATACGTCGCGATAAATAGGGGTTTACAAGGATGCTGAAAACTTATACCTTCCCGCTCAATTTGGTTACGCCCCTCAGATAATACTGATAAAAGTTGGTTGCTAATTTGGTCATCTAATAAATTGATTTCATCGACGTAGAGAACGCCCCGGTTTGCAGCTGCGAGTAATCCTGGTTGAAAAATAGTTTGTCCTTGTTTCACCGACTGTTCTACATCTACAGAACCGATGAGTCGGTCTTCTGTTACTCCTAGAGGAATTTGGATGAAGGGTGCAGGAATAACCTCGGTTGGCACATTTTCTGTAGAGACGTTACATGTAACGTCTCCATACAATTTATCATCCCATTCTTCTGGGTGGTTGGGGTCGCAGTTGCTGAGTGAACCTTTGACAACTTCAATCGGTGGTAGTAGAGCGTGAATCGCCCGCGCCATTACAGATTTTGCCGTACCACGACGACCTGCGATCGCTACTCCCCCCAACCCCGGATCAACTGCTGCTAAAAGTAAGGCTAGTTTGATTGCTTCTTGACCGACGACAGCAGCCAAGGGAAAGCTTGTAGTTGTAGCAGTTATAGTAGGCGCAGGCATGGTTTTTATAATAGCTTGTCTAGGTTTTTAGCTTACCAAATCTGGGACATCTTTGGAAAAAGACGAGATTAGCCTCAAACACTGGTAACGCATTTCACCAGAGTTGCAGCAGCTTGTATAGATGCATTGTTAGTGCGAATCACAAGTAACAGCAAGATAATTATGGATTCACTTAAGTTTATTTCCCTAACATATAGTAATGTCAAGGCAGAAGTTGCCACAGGCTGCGCGAAACACGCAAACGTGAAAGCGGATGTTACTGCAAGGAAAGCAGAAGTTGCTACAGGCTGCGCGAAACACGCAAACGTGAAAGCGGATGTTACTGCAAGGAAAGCGGAAGTTGCTACAGGCTGCGCGAAACACGCAAACGTGAAAGCGGATGTTGCTGCAAGGAAAGCGGAAGCTGCTACAGGGAAGGCAGATGGCAATGCAATGACAGGCTTTCTGATACAGTTTACAAAATGATTTAGGTTTGCAAGAGCAAGATATCCGCAACCTGTATCGGTTTATTGATTGGGTTATGATATTGCCAAAGGCGTTGGAAACACAGTTTTGGGAACAGTTCAAACAATTTGAGCAGGAGCGTACTATGAGATACGTTACTACAGGTGAGCGCATTGGCTACGAGCGCGGTAAGCAAGAAGGTAAACAGGAACAGACACAGGCTCTGATTCTACGACTATTACAAAGACGGGTGGGAGAATTATCACCAGAAGTACAAGAGCGTATTCAATCTCTAACTCTTTCTCAGTTAGAAGCACTTGGTGAAGCTTTGTTAGATTTCACTGCTAGCTCAGATTTGCTGGATTGGTTGCAAGCAAATCAAAGCGAGTAGCGAGTTTAAGTACGGCAAATTAAGGGTTATACTATATTCCAACCAACGAGGTTAGTGGTAATGTTGAAGTCAGTTGAAGGAGTTTACAAATACGGTACGATTGAGTTGTCTGAAATTCCATCTGACGTGGTAGAAAGCCGCGTCATTGTTACTTTTTTAGAAGCAAAGCCAGTTAAGTTCACTCCACAAATGATGTACTTTGGTATGTTGGCTACTTCAAATCAACACTCAACCGAAGAAGATTTCAAAATAGCAGAATTTCATGGTGATTTTGATGACGGATTGGACTGGTCTTAGGTAAAAGTGAAATATGTTATCGATACCCATGCTTTCATTTGGTTCCTAGAAGGTAATCTCCGCTTGGGAAGTAATGCGAAAACTATTCTTTCAAACCCTGAGAGCCAATTAGTCATACCTGCTACAGCTTTAGCTGAGGCTGTTTGGATTGTAGAACGTGGACGAACATCGATTTCTTCTGCAACTGCTTTGCTTTCAGCAGTAAATGCAGACAGTCGTGTCATGGTACATCCACTAGACATAAACGTTATTCAACAAACTATTGGTTTATCTGCGATCGCAGAAATGCATGATCGACAAATTGTTGCAACTGCTATTTTTTTAGCAAATCAAGGGGAGACAGTTGTCTTGTTAACCTGCGACCAAAATATTACCGCTTCAGGATTGGTAACAATTGCTTGGTAAGTAAGTCGATGGAAATAACGTAAATACATCGTTAGTGCGATCGCAATGCGTCTCTATGAGAATCTTGAAGCGGGGACAGCAAAAATATTTTAGTGAAGCTACCAAATTTATCTGCTATTGCTTAGTTACGCCCTTATACTCCAAGACTTTGGCAGGGCTGGTAATCACAAAGTTACTGGTGGAAATAGCAATACTGGTTAATTGAGTTAAAATATTCCATGAAAATGAACAGCATCAATTGATACAAGTTATCCTGGTTTGTCACAGGTTAGTTAGTTTGCTAAATCCTTGGAGCGCAAATGAACTCAGAAAAGCAAATACCAAGTATAGCGATCGCCACTGGTGCAAATCGAGGTATCGGACTGGAAGTTGCACGTCAACTTGCTCGTCAAAACATTACTGTAATTTTAGGGGCGCGTGACCTAGAAAAGGGAAAAGCCGCAGCAGAAACATTAGCAAAAGAAGGACTTGAGGTTTTACCGCGTTGGCTGGATGTGACTAATCAAGAAAGTATCGATCGCTTAGTAACTCAAGTCAAAGAAGAATTTGGGCGATTAGATATCCTGATTAATAATGCTGGTATTCTTTACGACACTTGGCAGCAAGCAATCAATGCTAATTTTGACACAGTATACGAAGCACTAGAAACGAACACCTTTGGCCCTTGGCGCATGTGTCAGGCGTTTATTCCCTTGTTGCGTCAAAGCAAACATGGACGAATCGTTAATGTTTCCAGTGGAGCCGGATCGTTGACTAGCATGAGTGGTGGTACACCAGCGTATAGTGTATCGAAAGTAGCACTTAATGCACTGACTCGAATGCTAGCTGAAGAATTAAGAGGAACTGGTATTTTAGTTAACTCAGTTTGTCCAGGTTGGGTTGCGACTGAGATGGGTGGCGCAGGAGGACGACCAGTTGAAGATGGTGCAGCAGGGGTTGTGTGGGCAGCAATGTTACCCGATGATGGGCCTACAGGTGGATTTTTCCGCGATGGTAAGCCTCTGGCTTGGTAAAAAAGGGAACGGGGAACAGAAAAACAAAGTTTCCCCGCGTCTTCTTCAAGCTTCAGATGTTTCTGTTTGTAATTTTTGTCCTAGCTTTGGTTCAGTACCTGCGATGATGCGCTCAATATTACTACGATGGCGCAAAATTACGTATAAACCAGCAGCAACACCAAACAAAATATAGGGTAAGGGTTGATGCAGAAGTGTCATGAAAATGGAAACTGCGATCGCACCCGAAATTGAACTTAAAGACACAATCCTTGATATTGCCACAACAACGGCAAATACTCCTGCTGTTGCTAAAGCAACTTGCCAATTCATCGCCAGCAAAACTCCTAAACTGGTAGCAACAGATTTACCGCCAGTAAATCCCAAAAAAATAGATTTGCTGTGTCCAAGTACTACTGAAAATCCAGCTAAAGTCACCATCCATGCTTCCCAGATTTCAGGATTGACTGTTAAGGGAATGATATTTTGAGTTTGAGCAAAATGGAATAACCAGTAAACAAGAAAGATGGCTAAAACTCCCTTAAGGCAATCAATTAACAACACAAATGCTCCAGGCCCTTTACCCAATGTTCTTAACACATTCGTTGCGCCAGTAGAACCAGAACCAACTTCGCGAATATCAATACCTTTTAATACCTTCACTAGTGTGTAGCCAGTGGGGAGAGAACCCAACACATAAGCTACAAATAAAATTGCCCCACACAAACTTAACCAAGTAGACATAATTTTGAATTATTGGTTTTTGATTGATTGTTGATAGTAGAGACGCGAGTTTTTGCGTCTCTACATTCTTTTTCAGCAGATGTCTAATGACCATTGACAAATGACTAATTAAAAATCATCTTCGTAACTTCTCATCATTTTGGGGTCAGGGGCGAAGGCTAACCACAAGGGAAATTGCAACAGTGCCAAGCTAATTACTTCTTCAGAATCATCAATAATAATTAAAGGCAGTTGTTTGGATTTTTCTAAGCGTTCGGCTTTTTGTGCGACTGCTTCTGGAGATTCAAATAATACAACACCCCGATCCGGGCCAAAATCTGGACGACCAATTCCTAAGCAATCTTGTAAACCGCGTCGCCATTCACCCAAGCGTTCCGGTGTATTAGCTAAAACTAAACTACGGATGCGATCGCCATAAAGTTTGTGCAATATCGAAATCACTGCGGAGGCTACCAGTATATTTTGCAACCTGCTACCCATTGTCCGTAAAGCACCCCGTCCACCTTGATTGAAAAACCAGCTAGAAACTCTTTCGGCGTGGACTGGTTCAAAAGTACGACGCAACTGCCATGCTGGACCATAGTAATCTGGTTTGGTGCGGTATTGGTCGATGAGGCGACGAATTTGCTTGTTGGTATCTTGAAATTGCTGTTGGGTAAATTGTGGTGTTCCTAGTTCAGTTTCAGCCGCTCTAACTTCTTTGATCAAAACTTTTTCTGGTTCTGGCTTTGATGCAGGAACCAATTGTAATTGTTCTGCGGCTATTGCTAAATCCTGTAAGCTACCAGCAAGATAGTCTTTAAAACCCTGTACCCGGATTGCTAATTCTTGAGAAGCACCTGCAAAGGTGGTTCGCATCTCGTTGCGGATGCGTTCTTGACGCCGTTCTAGTTGTTCTACAGAAATTTGCAGCGCATTTTTACGTTGTTCTAAACCAAAAAGCGTCTCTTGTACAAAATTCCCCATTGCAATTTGCGTTTGATTCATTTGCGCTTGCAGGGTTTTATATGAAGCTTGTAAGTTAGCAATTTCTGCTTTTAAGGCTTGTTTTTGTTCTTGTAATTCAGCCAGTTGTTGCTGTTTGGCTTGAATTTCTGGTTGATTTTCTGATCCGAAAGTGGTGATTTTTTCTTGTCGCTGCACTGCAAACTCATCATTAGAGTTATTTGCTTGTGAGTTTGCTGTTAAATGGTTTTGATTTTGTTCTGTATCCTCTGTGGAGTTTTGCATTGTTGCTTCTGAGACTGCTTCAACAGCTAAGTTTTCATTTTCTCCATTTGTAAGTATGGGGCTTTTTTCGTCTATGGATTGCAAAGATTCATCTGTGGGTTGTTGATTTTGATATTCCTCTGGATACATAAAAATTAGTGTAATTCCTACGACGCAATTTAAAGAACTTTTAGCAAATATACAAATCAGTTAACAGTGATCAGTTATCAGTTATCAGCTACTAATTGATCACTGATCACTGATCACTAATCACTGATTTCCTAGATACGTGGACAGCGTTGTGCCAAACAAGTTTTTAGAGTTTTGGGATCAAATAAAATTGGTAGAAAATGAATGCTTTTAACTTCTTTAAAGTAAAACAGGATGGGAACACGATCCCAGAATATCCGCCAATTTTGCCATTCTTGGTAAGGAAAGCGCCTAATTAATTTTTCTCCTCTATATACATCTAAGTCAGTAGCAGTAAATTGTAGGCGCAATGTTACTGTCTGAAACATGAGAAATAATCCAAATAGTGCGATCGCACCTCCTATCCAAGGTTGCACCAACAGCAGTGGAATAGCCGCCATCACTAACACTACAGGGATGTTGTAACTAGGCTTAAGTTCCACAGTTGAAGTTGATAATGGTGTGCTTGTTGTAGTCACAGTCTCAAATCCTGTTTTGTTAGTAGACATTATTCCTATTTTAGGAGTTAGTGGTTAGTCGAACCGTGTTTGACCATTGACTAAAATCCCTGCGTTAATGCGCTACCAGTTCCTTGAAACATTAACCAAGAAAGAAAGAAATTACTAGCAAATATGACCAACAAGGCAGTAACGACAGCAGTTGTCGTTGATTGTCCCACACCTTTGGCTCCTCCCGTTGTGGTCAAACCCCAGTTGCAACCAATAATAGCTATCAACACTCCAAAGCAACACGCCTTGATCATGGCGCTGACAATATCCCAAGTGTCCAGAAAATTACGGGCTGAGTCCAGAAACTGCGTGTCAGACAGGTTGTAAACATTTGTCGCAATGATCAAGCCTCCCAGCATTCCCGTTACCAACGACAGCAAGGTTAATATTGGCATCATCAATAAGCAAGCAAGTAAACGGGGAATAACTAGATAATCAATTGGATCAGTTTTGAGCATTAATAAAGCATCTATTTGTTCAGTTACCCGCATTGTCCCAATCTCGGCTGCAAACGCCGAACCAACACGTCCTGCTATAACTACAGCTGTTAGGACGGGCGATAGTTCTCGTGTTAACGCCACTGCTAATACTCCACCAACCAGGTTTCCTGCACCAAAGTTGATAAACTCCCGCGCTACCTGAATAGTAAATACTGCACCTACAAAAACAGCCGTTAATAAGGCAATAAATAGCGAATCTGGCCCTACTACAGCCAATTGTTCTACAGTATTTCGACGATGGATTTTGCCTCTAAGCAAATGGACTATAACTTGTCCACATAAGAAAACCGCCGTCAGCAATCGCTGACTCCATTTTCCCAAACTAGATCTAGATGTAGTCTCGCTCAATGTTCACCAGCTAACTCAGTAACTGCAATAAGAATAGCAATTTAGTCAATGGGGATAGGGGATTAGGGATCGGGGAAAAATTATTAATTTTGTAGACGCGTAAGCGGCTACTTACAGAAGTCGCTTACGCGCCTACCGCAGGTATTTTGTAGGCGCAAGCTTTCCCGTAGGGTATTTTGAATTGATTTGTCTTCCTTGTCCCCTACCTCGCCACTCTTGGTTAACTAACTTTAAATCTCATCTCAGAAATTAACATTTAAATCAGTAGGAGTTTGTCTCTAAGTATGCTTATAAAGAGTCCTGTTAGGCTAGATTTTTTGAGATTATCTAGATTGGATGCCTTGTTCGGGTTAAAAGCACATCTGAAAATTTGTGTGTAGGTATTTTAATGAAAACTTAAGATTTTTGAACTCTCGTCCATTGTATGGCGATCGCACTTATTGTAGAAAGTGACTACTCAGATAAACGGCTATTGCCTTTTTAATTCAGGGAGCCAGTCTTCATGACGATTTGGATTAACTTTCTTCGCTCGCTACTGCTGACGATCATCTTTAGTTTTGTCGCACCTCTGTTCCTTGTCGGCAGCATACTATTAACTGTGTCACTAATGGGTCATATCCCTATCTTGCAAGCTGTAAACGAAGCGATCGCTAACCCAATTATGCAGTTTCTCGCGATTTTTGGTAGTGGCAATGCTATCGAAGGGTTATTTACTATTAGTTTGACCTGTAGTTTTGTTGGGGGATTGTTTGACACTTATGCTTATTACAGATGTCAAATTTTACGCTAACCTTTGTAGCACAGCAGCGTTATTCCAGCCGATTTTATATTAGACGTCAAGATGCACTCAGTAAAAGAAGATAGCTATGCTGTATGTGGGCGTAGAATCTTAGCGTTTTTCTCTATGCCAGAGGCATTTCCCTAGATGCCTTCCCCTACTTTTGCCCCTTCAGTGTAAAGTATATTAAGCAGAAATAAGCAAAAATAACAATAAGCTTGTATCGTTAAGTTTTAAGTTTTATTTATAAAAATAAACTTCATAAAGAAAAACTATCCTATAATAATCTTTTTTGTGGCGTAAACTAAATAGTCAACAATTAAAGCAAAACTTTTATAGATTAAAGCAAAACAAGCAGCCTATTTTCAAGAATAAATACGCAAAAGATAAAAATTCCATTAAAATTCGGATTAGCACTTTTGCATCCTATTGACATTTAGAAGTATTTTTGACTGCACATGGTTTGGCCTTTTAAGCCTAGATTTCGTAAACAAATAGCTCGAATTGAAATTACTGGTGCGATCGCTAGCAATACTCGTAAACGGGTACTAGAAGCCCTAGAAACCGTAGAAGAGAAGAAATTCCCAGCTTTACTGCTACGTATTGATAGCCCTGGGGGTACGGTAGGTGATTCGCAAGAAATTTATAGCGCCCTCAAACGCTTACGTGAAAAAGTAAAAATCGTAGCTAGTTTTGGTAACATCTCCGCATCTGGTGGCGTCTACATTGGGATGGGCGCTGAACACATCATGGCTAACCCAGGGACAATTACGGGTAGTATTGGTGTCATTTTACGCGGCAACAACTTAGAACGCTTGCTCGAAAAAGTCGGTGTGTCCTTCAAGGTCATTAAGTCCGGTCCTTACAAAGACATTTTGGCATTTGACCGAGAACTGACTGAACCAGAACAGAATATTTTGCAAGAATTGATTGATACTAGTTATCAACAGTTTGTGCAAACAGTCGCCGAAGGAAGAAATTTAGCCGTAGAAACTGTGAGAACTTTTGCTGACGGCCGGATTTTTACTGGTCAGCAAGCCGTAGAATTGGGTATTGTAGACAGGTTAGGCACAGAAGAAGATGCCCGTCGCTGGGCAGCAGAACTAGTTGATCTTGATCCAGAAAAAACACCCGTCTTTACCCTAGAAGAACGCAAACCTTTGTTGAGTCGCTTACTACCAGGGAACCGCCAGGCTGCGTCTGGAATTAGCTGGCTAGAATTTGAAGTGTCTACAAGTGGTCTACCTTTGTGGTTGTATAGACCATAAAAACGTCAATTGTCATTGGTCATTTGTCCTTTGTGATTGGTTAATTGTAATGACTTTTAACCAATCAGCAATGATCTGTTGTTTAATCACTTTTTCTCAAATCACCAATGACTAATGACAAATAACAAATGACTAATGACTAATTTAAGGAGGATAAATGGTGGAGTGGCGAATGCGTGCAATTCGCGGCGCAACAACCGTTTCAGGAAATACGGTTGAGGCAATGCGAGAATCAGTAATGGAACTATTAGATGAACTGGAAAAGCGTAATCAACTGCATCCGTCGGATATTATTAGCATTACTTTTACAGTCACACAAGATTTGGATGCAACTTTTCCGGCTGCGATCGCACGCCAACGCCCCCACTGGGATACTGTCGCTATGCTAGATGTACAACAAATGTATGTTGAACGCAGCTTAGAATATTGCATTCGCTTTTTAGTTCATGTCTATTTGCCTGTATCTGCTCCAGTGTCTCATATCTATTTACGTCAGGCTCAAAAATTGCGTCCTGATTGGTGTTTACCGTTAGCGCATCGGGACTAAACCAGCCTCCTCTATTAGCTGTTGTCCTTGATCAGTCAACAAAAGATTTGTATAAGCTTCTCCTGCTTGCTGCTGTTGACTGTTGTTTTGCTTGGTAATCACATATAACTTAGTAATTATTGGATAACTACCGTCATTGATAGCCTGTGTATTAACTTGATTGCGTTTTTGGGGACACTGATTTTTTGATACTGGAGGTTCAATGTAGGGTGAAACTAATTTTGTCGAATCCAAACCCACAGCTAAAAGTTTAACTGTACATTGAGGTACTATTGTGCGAGCAGCAGCGTAATAAATACCACCAGGAGTCTGATTCACTCGGCGCACTGCTTCTGTTGGAGAATAAACAAACTGGATGTTAGAACCAAAAGTTTGTGGGTTTAAAATTTGTTTGTCATCAAAGATGGCTGTATCTGCACTTTCTGGGCGTTGAGAGAAGGGAGTAATTGCTAGATCTGGCCCGCCTAGTTGTTTCCAATTAGTGATTTTTCCTAAATAAATCTGCTGTAATTGTTCGACAGTTAAACCTGAAATTTGCAGCGATGGGTTAACTGCGATCGCAATACCATCAACAGCAACCTGACGTGATGCAAGTTTGAAACCTCGTTGACTAGCGATTTCCTGTTCTGCTGTGCTGGGGGGACGAGAAGATTCCACAAAATCCAATTCCCCGTCAAGTAACATCTCAATTCCCGATCCAGAACCCGGACTACTACTAGTGGGATCTACATAACGTAGCTGTAGTTCTGGGCGAACATTGTGGATTTGAGCATCTACTAATGGTCTAATTGATGCCCAAGCTGTACTTCCACCGTGTTTAAATGAGCCAATGGGAACATTAGTAATCGTCTGGAAATTTGAATCACTACGACCAGAGGTAGTACTTGTACCTTGACTAATAGGTCTGGAAAAAGTACCGTTATCAATTTGCAAGCGCGGTCTGAGCCATAACCACAGTCCACCAATAATTATGATTGTGATCAGTTCGCCGACAACTAGGCCTCTGACTATTTGTACAGCGTCTCTGCTCAGTGGTACGCCTCTTCTGCGTTCATTAGTCATCTTTTTTTACTGGCGTTTACTGGATTATACCAATTCGGAATTTAAAATAAAAAATTTAAAATTCCGAATTTCTTACTATTTTTTAATGCACTCTTAATAACTCTTGATAAGATTGAAATATTACTTTTGGTGGTTATAGGTATATATATTTTAGTAGAAACTGTATATTAAATTTATAAGTAAATTATAAGTAAATTTTGTTAAGTAAACTTACTTAATATAGCCGTAAAACACACCACTATAATGTTAAGTCAGTTACTAGGAGAGCGATACCAGATTGTTCAAGTTTTAAGTCAAGGTATATTTTGTCAAACATACATAGCCCAGGACATTTACTCTCGTGACCCTCATATCTGTGTAGTCAAGCATTTTTTACCAAGTAACAAATGTCCTATACCAATAGAAATACGTAGGCGTTTATTTATTCGAGAAACAGAAGCCCTGAAAAAGCTGGACAATTATGACCTAGTTCCCAGTCTTCTGACTCATTTTGAAGATAACCTTGAGTTTTACTTGGTACAGGAATTCATTGATGGACATCCCCTCAGTGTAGAACTTCCTGTTGGTAAGCGTTGGTCAGAAACGGAAGTCTTTCAATTACTGGTAGAAGTTTTAGAAATCCTGAATTTTATTCATACTCACGGGTTGATTCATCGCGACGTTAAGCCAAGCAACATTCTCAGACGTAAGCGAGATGATCGCTTAATCTTGATTGATTTTGGTGCTGTCAAACCCATCTGGAATCAATTGGTCAAAGATTTTATTACCCACGATCAAAATACTACCATTGCGATCGGTACACCCGGATACATGCCTCATGAACAAGAAAGAGGTAAACCCCGTCCTAATAGTGATATTTATGCTCTAGGTATGATAGGTATCCAAGCACTAACGGGAGTTCATCCGACACATCTACCAGAAGATCATCATACAGGTGAAATAATTTGGCAAAACCTAGCCTCAGTAAGTATTGAGTTAGCCTTAGTACTCAATAAAATGGTGCATTATCATTTTAAAGACCGATATCAATCAGCACAAGAAGTACTATCAGCATTGCTACCTTTGGCTAGTATTTACACATCCACACAAGCAGCAAATTCTACATTACTATTCAATTTTTCACCTCAAACCCTACCACCAAAAGAAGATACTTATCTAATTTCTGGAGATCACAAAACCTTAGTACCACAGTTTAACGACCAAACAAGCAAATTCACAGTTCCAGAGACATTACTTTCACCAACCAATATCTACAAATCAACCCAAGATCATGAAAAATTGGAACTGCAAAATGTCCCATCTGGAGAGAGTAATAACCAAGCTTTTGATAACGATAGTCATGCAAGAAATTCCACTATGACAATTTTTATCAAAAGACCAGCTTTGTTGATTGGGCTAGTGCTAGGTACGATCTCTGGTTTAATTTTAATGATTGTCAGTTATTGGTCTGTGCAGATAGTTACTCCTGCTCCTAAAATGCAAGACTTGCAATTGCACAAAAATGTCTCCCCTTAAGTTTCGCTTATTACTAACCTATGTTCGCCAAGTGACCGATTCTGGTTCGGTTGGACACTATCTCTATAAATTAAAAACGCTACAATTCCAACAACAACAAAGTTAGTAATTAGCAGTCCAATAGTACTCCACATCCACATTTTCATCTTGATCACCAGTGCTGACTTTAGCTAGTGTTTTGCGTACTATTCCTCACGAATAGCTATTGCATAGAATTTGTAATTACTAGGAAATAGCATTGAGATTTTACGCAGATCTACTATCTACAGTGTAATGTTATCGCCTAGTATGGCTGTCGGATTTTAAGCTTTATATCCATACTTAACCTATTTAAATAACACTCAAAGCTTGTATTTTAACAGGAATTTTCCTTATATTGACGAACAAGGAAAAATTAGTTAAATATCAAATTTTAATTAATGTATCTTTATTTATATTAATTTATAGATTGAAATTTAAACCTTGTATAGACCTACAATGCCAAAATTATGACAAAAAATCCTTAAACGAACTTTATTGCAAGAACCCGGACTTCTTCAAGAAGTCCGGGTTCTGGATATCCTAACTATTAACTACTGTACGGACGAAGAATTTGTACAAAAAGTTATTTGTTCACACACTACGCCCCTAGAAAATGTAAACGATTTTACTCCACTGCTTTTTTTCGATGAAAACGGATTCCTAAAACAATGTCGTAAAGGAAATCAAAAAAATCTTTTTTCTGGAGTAATCCTAAAGATAGATGACAACCTTTTTGATCTAACAGAGGTTTCATAAGATGGTATGTGGGCTGATAATTGTACCAAGGGATAGAAGGCCACAAATGATGAATTAAGTGGTAATTCTGTCCGAGAATCAGAATGTTGAGAATTGGGTTAGCGTAAACACGAGCATTTTTCCAGCGATCGCGTTCCGCAAAAGGACGATGGGGCAAATAATCAAAAAACAATCCCAAAGCTAGCCCTACGATACCAGAAGGTACAAACCAAAAATTGAGAATGTAACCCAAAAAATGATAATGGACTGCGGTAAAGACAATTGTCACCACAAATAAGCGACTGAGAAACCATTCTAGAAGTTCATACTTCCGCCAGAGACGTCTTTTAAAGAAAAATATTTCGTGATAGAAAAAACGCACTGCGATTAACCACAGTGGACCACCTGTAGAGACAAAATGATCTGGATCGTTTTTTGGATCGTTGACATGAGCATGATGCTGCAAATGTACCCGTGTAAACACCGGAAAAGCAAAAACTAGCATCAAAGCGCTACCATGCCCTAACATCGCATTAATAATCTTATTGCGATGAGCAGATTGGTGACAGGCATCGTGAATTACCGTACCGGAAATATGTAAGGCAAGGATATTCATTACAAATGATACCCAGTGCGGCCAGTGCCAAACCCAGTAACCAAGGCAAGATAACACAACGATCGCTACAGCTGCAAAAAACATTAGCAGCGTCGGATTGAAGCCACCAGGAGGCGCTAACAATTCTTTGGGGGGGACTGTCAGTGGCTTCTGTACCTCCGACGTCAGCATCGTGAACTCCTTCATTAATCAAATTTTGATAGTTGTTAACTAAGGGGTAAGAGTAAAGCTAAAAGGGTCAAGTAAAAAACATTTCCTTTCAGTTTTCCCTAGAGGAAAAGTGATAGCACTCAATCCGCTCTGAAAAATAATAAAGTTTTAAAGTTTTGTGTAGCAAGATTTATCGATAATCTTCGCATATCATGGGCAAAATAACGGTATGATTCGAGTCGAAGCTTTTAGCTTTGATCTTTAACCTCCTATAAGTTACCGCCATTAAATCAGCCAACAGTAAACAGTAAACAGTCATCAGTGAACATTTATCAACCTGAAAACTGAACAACTGACAACTGATAACTGAATTTAGGGTGTAAGGGTGTAAGGATGTGATGGTAAGGGTTTTAATTTTCCTACACCCATACACCTCATAAACCCTTGGTGAAGCTAATTCCCTGAGTAGCTCCCTAGATTCGATTCATCTTTTATGCAACTGAAAGACTCTTTACGCCGTACCAAAATTGTTGCCACCATTGGCCCTGCCACTAGCAGTCCAGAAATGCTCAAAGCTATTATCGAAGCTGGTGCAACGACACTCCGATTGAACTTTTCTCATGGTTCTCATGCTGACCATCAGCGTAATATTCGCTTAATTAGGCAAACAGCCTTTGAACTAAATCAACCGGTGGGAATTCTCCAAGACTTGCAAGGGCCAAAAATTCGCTTGGGCAAGTTTGATCATGGGTCGATAGTGCTAGCAAAAGGCGATCGCTTCACTTTGACCAATCGTCCAGTAGTTGGTACACAAGAAATTAGCTGCGTTACCTACGATTATTTAGCAGACGAAGTACCTGTAAGAGCGAGAATTCTCCTTGATGATGGACGAGTCGAAATGGTCGTTGAGGAAATCGACAAGGAAAAAGGCGATCTTCACTGTCGTGTTACCGTCCCTGGCCCTCTTTCCAATAACAAAGGCGTAAACTTCCCTGGAGTTTACCTTTCCGTTAAAGCCATGACCGACAAAGACCGTGAGGATTTGATGTTCGGTCTGGATCAAGGTGTTGACTGGGTAGCACTTTCCTTTGTTCGCAACCCCCAGGATGTGATGGAAATTAAGGAACTAATTTCCAGTGCTGGTAAAAATGTACCAGTGATTGCCAAAATTGAAAAGCACGAAGCCATCGAACAAATGGAAGCAATTTTGGCTTTGTGTGATGGTGTGATGGTTGCTAGAGGCGATTTAGGTGTAGAACTACCAGCTGAAGACGTTCCCATGCTGCAAAAGCGATTAATTGCTACTGCTAATCGCTTGGGAATTCCGATCATCACCGCCACCCAGATGTTAGACAGCATGGTGAGCAATCCCCGTCCGACACGTGCGGAAGTATCGGATGTGGCAAATGCGATTCTCGATGGTACGGATGCGGTGATGCTCTCCAATGAAACTGCTGTTGGTAAGTTCCCAGTTGAAGCTGTGGCGACCATGGCGCGGATTGCGGAAAAAATCGAGCAAGAAAACATCCAAAACAATAACGCTAGCCAAGTCAGAGATCGAAAGCGTTCTATTCCGAACGCAATTAGCCAAGCAGTAGGACAAATCGCCCAACAATTGGGAGCCGCAGCTATTATGAGCTTGACTCAAACAGGTTCCACGGCTCGTAACGTTTCCAAATTCCGTCCTTGGACACCAATTTTAGCAATTACCCCCCATGTAAATGTCGCCAGACAACTGCAACTGGTATGGGGAGTCAAACCCTTATTGGTATTAGAATTACCATCAGCTGGTCAGACGTTCCAAGCAGCCTTAAACGTAGCCTTAGAAAATAATCTCGTTTTTGAGGGAGATTTGGTGGTGATGACCGCCGGTACACTGCAAGGCGTTTCTGGCTCCACGGATTTAGTTAAAGTAGAAGTTGTAACAGCGATACTAGGGCGGGGAATTGGACTTGGACAAGGCTCGGTCAGTGGTCGCGCGAGA
This sequence comes from Pelatocladus sp., assembly GCF_059505505.1. Taxonomy (NCBI): domain Bacteria; kingdom Bacillati; phylum Cyanobacteriota; class Cyanophyceae; order Nostocales; family Hapalosiphonaceae; genus Pelatocladus; species Pelatocladus sp. Next base: position 17,745 of record NZ_JCACKS010000199.1, read on the forward strand.
GTAGGACACACCAGTATGGATGTAAGTGACTTTAATCCTGGTGATATTTTGGTTGCACCTCGCACCAGTGCCGATTTTGTGGAAGTAATTCGGAAATCCGCGGGTATTATTACTGAGGAAGAAAGTCTCACTTGTCACGCAGCAGTCATTGGTTTACGTCTCGGCGTTCCTGTTATAGTTGGCGTCAAGAAAGCAACACAAGTAATTCGAGATGGCTCGATTCTCACAATGGATATGCAACGGGGTTTAGTTTACTCTGGAGCAGTAGGAACTCCTTAAAAATAAAAATTAAAGTGTTTGTAGTAAGCAATGCGCGTGCTTGAATATTTGAGGACTGTACGCGCAGCGTTCCCGCAGGGTAGTCCTCACTACAAACCCACGAGTTCACATCAAGTTTTTCAGGACTTCTGCTGTTGCTAGTCCGGTTTTTTCCCAACTAAATAGATTTGCTCTGTTGATACTAGCGACAGATAGGCGATCGCGCAGTTGTGTATCAGTCGCAATTTTATCCATTGCTTCTGTAATTTCTCTGATATCATAGGGATTGATGAGAATCGCAGCATCACCAGCAACTTCTGGGAGAGAGGAAATATTAGAAGTAATCACAGGAGTACCACAACCCATTGCTTCTAGAACCGGGAAACCAAAACCCTCCCAGAGACTAGGAAAAACGAGTGCGATCGCCCCACTGATAATTTTTGGCAATTCGCTGTAGGGAACATAATCTAAAAATTTGACTTGCTTACTGATACCCAATTCCTCAACTTGCGCTTGCAATAAGGGAGTATAACGCTTATCCTCTGGCCCTGCTAACCACAATTGGTAATCATGATGATTTGGTAAGCTTGCAAAAGCAGCAATCAGTCTGTTGAGGTTTTTATAAGGATCATGTCTACCAATGTAGAGAAAATAGGGATAGGAAAAAGCTAAATTCCCCGTTTCTTCCTTGTACCCTTGTCCCTGCTCTATAAACGGTCGAAAATGATTCACATCATGCGCTAAGGGAATTGGGGTAATTTTCCTTGCAGGAATCTGGTAAAAATTAGTAATATCTTTAGCGGTAGCTTGGGAATTACAAATAATGTGTTGCGCTTGCTGAAGAACTTGGGGAATATAGTGGCGAAAGTAGGGTGTCAGAGGTGAAAAGCGTTTAGGAAAACGCAATGGAATTAAGTCGTGAAACATCACGACAAAACGAGAATTAGAATAGAGTGGCGCTTCTGGAATCGGGGAAAAAATTAGTTGAGATTTTAGCTTTTTAGATATTTTTGGTAATTTAAACTGTGTCCATATCAAGCGATTAAGATGACCTGTTGTTCCATCCGCAGGTGTCATATTACCTGGAATTGAATAACATTTAAATTCTGGATAATTTAGGGTAGTTAATAAAGTAGGATTAAGAGATTTTAAATAAGGAAAAAGATTTTTGGCATAGTTACTTATACCTGTAGGCTGAGAAAATACAACTGATAAATTAATTAATAAATCGCTCATTTATTCAAACTTAACCCGCTCATAAATTTGATCATATGGTATTTTACAATTGACTGAAAATAGAGTTAAAATTCCATCTTGAGCATCAGATTCTCTAAATAACCAATTTCCATCTGAGGTTTTACTAAATTGCTCAATATGAATTGCATACTGATCAATTAAAATATATTCTTGAAATTCAGAGATAGAACGGTAATAAGTAAATTTATCACCGCGATCGCGACTGCTGGTAGATTTTGAGAGAACCTCGAAAATTATACAAGGGTTAAGCACTGTATCACTACGTCCTTCTTCAAAAATAGGTTCATCTTTAATAATTAAGATATCTGGATAAGTGTATTGACGATAGCGAGGAATCCACAAGCGTAAATCATTGGCATAAATGCTGTAACCTTGTTCTTTAAGCGCAAGAGTCAGAGCAATAATCAAATTAACAATGATTTGATTATGATTAATCGAACCTCCTGTCATTGGAACAATTTCTCCATCACAATATTCGCTACGGTAATCAGCAGTTTTTTCATGCGCCAAGTACTCTGCTGTTGAGTAGTAACGGGGTAGAGTTTGCACAATCATAAGACTAGTCTGTAGTTTAAAACTCACTAAGATAACCTTAGCCTAACATTTAAATTATTCAGTTATAGCGATGATAAATGAGTTGTGAGAGTCAGATCCCCAACTTCTTTGAGAAGGGGAGCATTCCAATGTTCAAAAAAGCCGCCTGCGATTGAAATCACAGTCTCATTTGCATTGTCCCCAAAAAACCTTTGAGAAGTCGGGGATCTTGTTGTTTACTCATTACGTTCTTTCCACCAATAAAGAAAAACTCCATAAATTTTACCCAAACCTATCTGAGGTTTGATAAACATCAAGACTAACGCATAAAAAATCAGCCTGGTTAATCTCAAGCTGAAAACTAGTTTATTTGTATATCTATCTAAACTTAATAAATAACCATAGGTGCTATTTGTGATTTTCCTGAATACGTATTTATTTGTAATAGAAGAAGGCTGATGTATGACTCCAAATCTTTGAGTAACCGCTATTAAATGTCCTTGTTGGGCGTAGCGTTGACAAAAATCAAAGTCTTCATAATAAAGAAAATAAGCCGGATCAAATAAAGGACATTCACCAAATTTACAAAAATTAATTATGAAACTACAACCTGTTACCCAATCACATTTCACAAAATCTGGGTTTTCCTCTGTAAATAAATTGCGAGTCGAAATATCGCCTGTTTTGGCATTAAAATAACCACCCGCAAACCAAACTTCATTAGCAGGAGTATGAATAACTGTACCAAGAATAGAAATTTTGGGGTGAGATTTCAAAAATAATTGCAGTTTCTCTAAATTAATTTCTTGGAAATATGCATCTGGATTAATTATCCAAACAATAGCTTGGGAGTCTTCAGCATATATAAATTTCAAACCCAAGTTACAAGCATTGCCAAAACCCAAATTATTTGCAGCATTTAAAATAATGACATAATCATCTTTAAGATTGTCGATTGAATCATCATCAGGAGAGTTGTTGATGATAATTACCTTGAAATCTAAATTTTTCTGATTGGGTAAAGAAGCGATTAATTTGGCAATCAGATGCGTGGAATAATAGTTGACTGTTAAAAAGTAGATCACGTTAATTCGATTTGACAGTCATCACCAATCATAAATCGCAAGGCTTTAGGACGTCGTAGAGCATTGGTTAATTGCGCTCTTTGTCCAATCACACTGTCAATAATGCGTTGATGAATTCCTGCTATTTTAGCACCTTCTAAAACTACACTATGTTCTATGTCACTTTCAATTAGTTTAGTATTATCGGCAATGCTGGTGTAAGGGCCGATAAAACAGTTTTCTAAATAACAATTGTTACCTATGATTACAGGACCACGAATAGTGGTGTTAATTATTTTAGAATTAGCACCAATCTGAACTCGCCCAATGACATTACTTTCAGCATCAATTTCACCTAAAATTTTTGTGTTTAAGTAGGTATCAAGAATCAGGCGATTTGCTTCCAGTAAGTCATCTTTTTTACCAGTATCTAGCCACCAGCCTTCCAATTGACAAGCCAGGATTTGCTTTTGCTGATCTATAAGGTATTGAATTGCATCAGTAATTTCCAGTTCACCTCGTGCAGAAGGTTGGATACAGGCGATCGCATCATGAATAATGCGAGAAAAAAAGTAAACCCCCACTAATGCAAAATTAGAGGGGGGTACTTTGGGTTTTTCGACTAGCTGCAAAACTCGTCCTGTTTCATCAACTTTAGCTACACCAAAGGCGCTAGGATTATTGACTTGACGCAAGAGAATAATCGCATCTTGCTGTTTAGTAGTAAATTTTTGCAAAAAGTAGCTTAAATCACCTTGTTGAATTAAGTTATCGCCTAAGTACATAACAAAAGGCGAATCTCTCAAAAAAGGATAAGCAACTTTCACTGCGTGGGCAAGTCCTGCTGGTTGATCTTGTAAGATATAAGTAATTTTTGCCCCAAAGCGATCGCCATTTCCGGTTTTAGCTTGTACTTCTGTTCCAGTTTCTGGACTGATGATGATGCCAATATCAGTTATGCCAGCCGCAACCATCTCTTCAATGCCATACCATAAAATTGGCTTATTTGCAACGGGAACAAGTTGTTTTGCCCCTGTATAAGTTAGAGGACGTAAACGAGTACCTTTACCGCCAGCAAGAATTAATGCTTTCATAAGTATTGGTTAGTAGATAGTGAATGTTGGTTAGTCGTAGAAAAACAGCTACTAACAACTAACAACTAACTCTTTCAACATCTTCCTTAATCTTTGTCGCCAATGGGGCGCATGATTTTCCAAAATCTTTGCTATTTTGGCACATGCTAAGACTGAGTAGCTTGGGCGATGAGCAGGTGTGGGATATTCGGGAGTAGTAATCGGGACAACTCGTTGTATTTTCAGTGGGAAGCCTAATTGTTGGGCTTCTTCAAAAATCGCAACAGCAAAGTCATACCAGCTAGCAACGCCACTGTTGGTATAGTGGTAAGTCCCAGCAATGTCTGAATTCAATAAGGGTATTAATTTAGCTATAGTTTCTGCTATGTCTCTAGTCCAGGTAGGACTACCGATTTGATCTGCGACAACGCGAATTTTTTCTCTTTCTCTTCCTAGTCGTAGCATCGTTTTGACAAAATTGCTTTTGCCAAAAGTTCCATAAACCCAGGCAGTACGTAGAATGAGATGATGATTGTAAGTATCACGAATAGCTTGTTCTCCTGCTAGTTTAGTTTGACCATAGATACTTAAGGGGTTAGTTTGGTCTTCTTCTTGATAAGGACGACAATTGTTGCCATCGAAAACATAATCAGTTGATATGTGAATTAGAAAAGCTTGTTGTTTTTTGGCTTCCTGTGCCAGAATTTGTGGGGCTGTTGCATTAATAAGTTTTGCTAATTCTGGTTCGCTTTCAGCTTTATCAACCGCAGTATAAGCAGCAGCATTGATGATTATTTGTGGTTGCTTTTCTCTAATTAAACTGCATATAGTATCTGGTTGAGCAAGGTCTAAAGTAGGACGCGCGACTGAAATTACATTTGTGTAGGTTGATAAAATTTGTTGCAGTTCTTGACCTACTTGACCGTTACTACCGATTAGTAGAATTAATTTACTCATAAATTGATACTTGGAAATACTGATTTTAAAGCATTTTTTTGTGTTTTTAAGATTTTTTTAATGTCAAGTTAGCGGATATCATTATGTGAATAATGAACAAAGATATAAGCATGTAGCGATCGCCTTTTTCATGGTTTAGTACAAAAAAGTAGCACTACAGGAGGTAAAAGGCAAAAGCTTAAAGTAGGTCGGTACACTAAAACTACTGGCTATGATTGTCATTTGTCATTTGTTATTTGTCATTGGTAAGGGTCTCAATGGTGATTACGTTTTGTTGCTCGCGTTCTGTTTATTCACACCGACTTACTAAATTACTTTTTCATTCTTCATACTTCATTCTTCACAGGCTTTTTAACCTTTTGAACTAAATAGTGATTGCCTGTAAGCTGCATTAGTAATACTGCAACCTTGTGTTTTATTTCTTTTATTTCTTTACATCATGTTACACATTTAGTTGTGTTTTTTTGATATAATGAATTCTGTGTGTTCCCATTTTATAGTTCGCTAAATCTCAACCATAAAAATTGGTGCGTTTTATGGTTTGGTTTGCTGATATTGAGTTCCAACACTGTAGGACTGGTTTGCCATCATTGCAGTGAAATAGCCAGTTAATTTAGTGTTGTTTAGCTTCATACTCGAAATGTGCCACTTCGCGATTTTTTTGCCATGCCAGTTTAAGTGATTTATTTGTAAGCGATCGCCCTCAAAATCCAGTTTTAGTTCGTTCTGCAAAAATGCTGCCATAGTTTACGCTACAACCACAATCATCTACTTCATCGCTAAAATAGGGGATTGGGTGAAAACTTCGGACTCTTTAAAAGGTTTACCTGCTTTGTCTTTAGCAGATAGGATTGGCAGCGATGCGGTTAGACGCCAGTCTATTCCCAAATCGGGATCATTCCAAAGGATGCATCGTTCATACTGGGGTGCATAATAGTTTGTGGTTTTATAAAGGACTTCGGCAAATTCTGAAAGTACAACAAAACCGTGAGCAAAGCCTGGTGGTATCCAGAGTTGGCGTTTGTTCTCGGCGTTGATTTCACAACCTATCCATCTACCAAAAGTCGAGGAGCTTTTTCTGATATCTACAGCAACGTCAAATATACTACCATTAACTACTCTGACCAACTTTCCCTGTGGTTGTCGAACTTGGTAGTGTAAACCACGCAAAACATTTTGTTTGGAGTAAGAATGGTTGTCTTGGACAAAGTTAAATAAATTACTAGTAGCTTCAGCAAATTTTTTGAAATTAAAGCTTTCAAAGAAAAAGCCACGATCATCTTGGAATAGTTCAGGTTCAAGTATGAGAATATCAGGAATTTCAGTACAAACAATCTTCATTGTCTTAGCAATTTTACTGAGTGCAAATGTATTTCAATTTATAGTAAATTGAATAAGCGAAATATAGCAAAAACAAACTCGAAATTAACTTTCAATTATCTCCTAAATTACTACCGATTGAGCTAGTCAAATTTATGACACAACCTTGGTATTGGCGATCGCTTCCTTTAAACAATCGCACTGATTCCGATATTTTCGCTGCTTTATTTGGTTATAAACAGACATATTGTGCTTTGCAGCAAATTAATCCTTCTTCTTTTGCTTGCTATTTTCAAACATCTTGGGGAAAAATATTGATCAATAATTCCTCCCAGGGTACAGAGCAAGCGGATGATCTAATTGGGGTCAGTCCAAAATCGTTTGACTGAGCGTCTCGCACTGAGCTTGTCGAAGTGTCACGACGAAGTCTAAAATCCAAAATTGTTAGGCTGTTTGCGAATTTGTATAACAAAAAGACGGCAATTATGGCAGCATTGGTAGAGGGGAAACAAACAGAGGATGAGAGTAAAACAGGAGGGAATGGGCAAATTTTCCTTTCATGTCTCTACCTCCCCAAGCCCTCTGAACGCTTTACCCCAGATGCTAGTGCCATTTAGTTACGACAGCAATATGCCTTAGCTACGCATTATCTACAGTTTGGGTAAAAGTTAGAGGGTAAAGGCATTACTATTAATTTGGAAAAAGGTTAGATGCCAAAGGCTTTTAAGTCCATTTTCCCCTTAGCCCCTCCAGGAGGTTTCACCTTTTGTTTTAGCCCTAGCCCTGACTTTTGCAAATAAAACCGTCAGCCTCACCAATCTTGGCATTCAACTGCAAAAACATACTATCTATACTATTCTTACCTTCAAGTATTTAAATGAACCCAGAAAGCTCAGAAACTTACATCAATCATCCAACTTGGGGTTTGCTCTATAGGATCTGTATGGTGGATGAAAACCAAGAGTTATTCACTACACTGTATGCTCAACGCCTATTTTTTTTAGTAATAACTGATGCTAAAGGTGTCAAATTTCAGCCTATAGGACGTACTGAAGCCAGAATGTTGCTAGAAAATCGCTTGCGTAACCTTCGTCGTGCAGGACAAGCTCAGGAGTACGATCAGTTGCAGAGTATTTTCAAACGCACCTTCCAATGAGTAGCCCGATTAGCGAACGTATTAATACTGTGCGTGCAGAACTACCACCTTCAGTTCGGTTGATTGCAGTTAGCAAGCAAGTACCAACTGATGTCATTCGTACTGCTTATACTGCGGGAATTCGAGATTTTGCCGAAAATCGCATTCAAGAAGCGATCGCAAAACAAGCAGAATTACAAGACTTATCTGATATAACTTGGCATTTTATTGGAAACTTGCAAAGCAATAAAGCCAAAAAAGCCTTAGAAAATTTTCAGTGGATTCATTCTGTAGATAATTTGAAGCTAGCACAGCGCTTGAACGAGTTGGCGCAGCAAATAGGTGTCAGTCCCTATGTGTGTCTGCAAGTCAAAATTCTTCTTGATCCCAATAAGTCGGGTTGGAGTGTACCTCAACTTTTAGCTGACTTACCAACACTGAATCAATGCAAAAATTTACAAATTCAAGGTTTGATGACAATTCCACCTCTGGGATTAACTGAGCAGGAAATTATGACAGTGTTTAATCGCACACGTGAACTAGCTCAAGAAATCCGCGAACAAAACTGGCCTCATATTCAAATGCTGCATCTTTCGATGGGAATGTCAGGTGATTACAAACTAGCCATACAAGCAGGTGCAACAATAGTGCGCTTGGGAACAATCTTGTTTGGAGAGCGTGGTGCTTGAATTGGGGATCGGGGATTGGGATTGGGGATTCTCCAGAGGAGACGCACTCGCGTTCGGGGATTGAGGATGAATCAGTTAACAGTGAACTCTTATCAAATTAAACTGATCACTGTTAAGTGATTAGTTGTCTCCCTTGTCCTTTCTTCACAATTTTGATGATCTGTTGATTATTCTGTCTTCAAAAAATATTTTATTACATTGTTAAAACTGTAGAGATAGCTTTTAAAATCTACCTCTACGGTTTTTTGCTTTCTCGCTTTCATCTTAATTTGGTAATAAATGAAACATTGAACCTTGTTTTCTTAAATTTTGAGTGAGCAGATGCTAACGCTTGCTTTATTAAGGATTATTGCAAAGAAATTCTCAAAGATGTTGGTGTAGCAAATAACTGAGTATATAGTATAAACAAAAGCAAACACATAAAAACTTTGGGGTTAAAGCAACTTTGCATTCAAAAATAGTTAGGCTATAATCTTGACTCATTATTGCGTGCAAGCTAGATACAAACGTTCTAGGGGGGCGTTCGTTCAAAACTTGGCGCTGTAGTACATGTTACAAACAACTTATAGAATTGCAAAAACGTCCGCTCTGTATAGCGGCACAGGTTGACAACATTAATTGTTGTCAGATCCTTTGAAGGTGATTTGCACCAGGAGCGTAACAATTATGAACAATATTTTCTCTAAACTGAGAGACTTTGTTGGTTTAAATGAGCCAGTAGAATACGAGTATTATGAAGAAGAACCTGAAGCAGAAACCTATCAGAATCTGTATCAGGAGCAAAATCAACAACCTGTACCCCAAGAAGCTACCTCAGCAAATCGACGTTGGCGTGAACCCATGCCTACAATGAATGCAAATCCAGATGTAGCAACTGCTTCTGCAAAAACAATGAGTAATGTTATTGGTATGCCCGGTGCTATTAATGGTATTTCAGAAGTTTTAGTACTAGAACCACGTACTTTTGAAGAAATGCCACAGGCAATTCAAGCCTTACGAGAGCGAAAGTCAGTGGTATTAAACTTGACAATTATGGACCCTGATCAAGCACAACGAGCAGTTGATTTTGTTGCAGGTGGCACTTACGCATTGGATGGACATCAAGAACGTATTGGCGAAAGCATCTTTTTGTTTACACCCAGTTGTGTCCAAGTTAGTACCCAAGGCGGAGTTCTTCACGAAGTACCTCAACCACCAGTGCGTACCCCACGTCCCGCACCTGGCAATCAAACTTGGGGAAGTGAACCCAATCGCATGGTACAGTAAACTAAAATTAGTCAAAAGTCAATAGTCCACAGTCCAGAGTTTTGACTATTGACTCTTGATTATTGACTCTTGACTACTAACTAATGACTCATAAATTTGGATTAATTGGCGGCGGGGTAATGGGAGAAGCTTTATTATCCCGCCTTATTGCTCGCTCGATTTATCATCCATCAGAAGTGATGGTTAGTGAACCACAGCCCACACGCCAAACTTTTTTAGCGCATCAGTACAATGTGGCTGTAACAGGTGATAACCGCTTGGTTTTTAGCCAAACAACAGATGTGATATTTTTAGCTGTTAAGCCACAGGTTTTCAGCGCGATCGCTCAAGAATTAGCGGATGTTCTTAATCAAGGGCATTCACCGCTAGTAGTTTCTATATTGGCGGGTGTAACTTTATCCAATTTAGAAGCAGCTTTTGGGCAATTACCAGTGATTCGAGCAATGCCAAATACGCCAGCAACCGTAGGTGCAGGGATTACTGCTATTACTCCTGGTGCTTATACCCACATCAAACATTTGGAAATAGCACGTAAGCTATTTTCAGCAGTCGGGGAAGTAGTAGAAGTACCCGAATCACAAATGGATGCAGTAACTGGTTTATCAGGTAGTGGACCAGCTTACGTGGCAATAATGGTAGAAGCACTTGCAGATGGAGGAGTCGCCGCAGGTTTACCCAGAGCGATCGCCAATCAACTGGCTTTACAAACAGTGTTGGGAACTGCTCAGTTATTACACGAAACTAAATTCCACCCCGCAGAACTCAAAGATCGTGTTACCAGTCCCGGCGGAACTACAATTACTGGTATTGCCCAACTAGAACGTTCAGCATTTCGCTCTGCTCTGATTGAAGCAGTGAAAGCTGCTACCATCCGTTCTCAGGAATTGGGAAAGTGAAGGAGATTGAAGATCACGAAAAGGGGACAAGGGGGACAAGGGAGAATTATTTAACAAGTCTGTTCCCAATCCCCAATCCCCAATCCCTAATGCCCTACTTGCTAAGGCCTCATATAATATAGTAAAAAGTCTGGTTGCAATTTTTATTGAGTGAATTATTCTGCACTGTCTTCAGAAGTAGACCCCAGTTCTGTATTTCCTTTTGAACTGGATGCGTTCCAGCTAGATGCGATCGCTTCTCTAAATGCTGGACGTTCTGTGGTGGTTTGTGCGCCAACAGGTTCAGGTAAAACCTTAGTTGGAGAGTATGGTATTTATCGTGCCTTGGTGCGAGGAAAACGGGTATTTTACACTACCCCCCTGAAGGCACTTTCTAACCAAAAATTACGTGACTTTCGTGAACAATTCGGCTTTGACGCAGTTGGGTTGTTAACAGGAGATGCTTCCATTAATCGGGATGCGCCAATTGTAGTTATGACTACAGAAATTTTCCGCAACATGCTTTACGGCACACCCATTGGGCAAGTTGGTATCTCCTTAACAGACGTAGAAGCAGTGGTATTAGATGAATGCCACTACATGAATGACCGCCAACGGGGAACAGTCTGGGAAGAATCAATAATTTATTGTCCCCACGAAATTCAACTGATTGCTCTATCAGCAACAGTCGCCAATAGTGAACAACTCACCGACTGGCTGAATCAAGTCCACGGCCCAACTGATCTGATCTACTCAGATTTTCGTCCCGTTCCTTTGGAATTTCATTTTGGAAATCTCAAAGGGGTATTTCCACTGCTCAATGACAATAAAACTCAAATTAACGGGCGTCTGCTCAAACGAAACAGAAAAAAAGAATTAGAAAAAGGCAAAGGCAATCGCAGACCAGAAGCACCTAGTATAAATTTTATTCTTAGCCATCTCCAGCAACGAGATATGCTGCCAGCAATCTACTTTATCTTCAGCCGTCGCGGCTGTGATAAAGCAGTGGCAGAAGTCGGTGATATGTGGCTGGTTAATGAGCAAGAAGCGCAGCAGTTACGGCGACAAATTGACGACTTTTTCAGCCGGAACCCAGATGCGGGGCGAGCCGGACATATTGCCCCCCTCTACCGTGGTATCGCTGCACACCACGCCGGAATTTTACCAGCGTGGAAAGTGCTAGTAGAAGAACTATTTCAGCAAGGACTAATTAAAGTAGTATTTGCCACAGAAACACTGGCAGCAGGAATTAATATGCCTGCTCGAACAACAGTTATTTCTAGCATATCTAAGCGTACTGATACTGGACACCGGATGTTGACAGCTTCTGAATTTCTGCAAATGGCAGGAAGAGCAGGGCGTCGGGGTATGGATGAAGTCGGTCATGTGGTGACATTACAAACTCCCTTTGAGGGAGCAGAACACGCCGCAGCTTTGGCAATCAAAAAACCAGATCCGTTGGTCAGCCATTTTACACCTAGTTACGGCATGGTGTTGAACTTACTGCAAATCCATACTCTTGATGAAGCTAGAGAACTCATTGAGCGGAGCTTTGGTCAGTATCTAGCAAATGTACATCTCCAACCAAGGCAGCAATATATTGCCGAGTTGCAAGGAGAATTAGACGAAATTAATACACAAATTGCTGCGGTAGAAGAAAGCGAAATCGCTAGCTATGAAAAACTGCGACAACGCCTGAAAGTAGAACAAAAATTATTAAACACACTGCAAGAGCAAGCAGACGAAGGGCAACAAGAAGAATTAACAATGATGCTCAACTTTGCTGTATCAGGGACATTACTTAGTCTTAAAGGTAAATACTTAACAATGTCTCTGCCAGTAACCGCAGTGCTAGTAGGCAAAACTCAAGGTGTTAGCCAAACACCTTATTTAGTGTGTTTAGGGAGAGATAACCGTTGGTATGTAGCAACTACAGCAGATGTAGTCAACTTATATGCAGAATTACCGAGAATTGATGTACCTCCTGACTTGCTACCACCTGCACAGATGAATTTAAAGCCAGGACAGTCCTGTCGTGGTGAAGAAGAAAGTAGAGCGATCGCTCTACAAATTCCCGAACCAGAAGAGTTTCTACACACAGCGCCCGAAGTAATAGAACAACTTCATGTAGTTGCGAGTTTACGAGAGCAAATAGAAGCTCACCCACTGCATAAAACTGGCAATGTTGGTACTATTTTCAAACGTAAGGTACGGGCTGCCGAATTAGAAGAAGAAATTCAAGAATTGCAAACACAGATAGAGCAACAGTCCCAACGACATTGGGAAGAGTTTCTTAACCTGATTGAAATTTTGCAGTATTTTGAAGCCTTAGATAACTTATTACCTACACAATTAGGACAAATTGCCGCAGCAATTCGAGGTGAAAATGAACTGTGGCTTGGTTTAGTCCTCGTTAGTGGAGAACTAGATAACCTTGATCCCCACTATTTAGCAGCAGCAGCAGCAGCATTAGTGACAGAAACTCCACGTCCAGATAGTAGAGTGCGCTTTGAACTTAGTGATGAAGTTGCAGAAGCCTTAGCGAAATTACGTGGAATTCGCCGCAAGATGTTCCAACTACAACGCCGCTATAATGTTGCTTTACCTATCTGGTTGGAGTTTGAACTAATCGCCTTAGTTGAACAGTGGGCATTAGGGATGGATTGGGTTGAACTGTGCGACCATACCACTTTAGATGAAGGTGATGTCGTGCGAATTTTAAGGCGGACACTGGATTTATTATCCCAAATTCCCCATGTACCTTACATGTCAGACTCCTTACGACGTAATGCTTTACGTGCTATCCAGTTAATTGATCGGTTCCCAGTCAATGAAGTTGTGGAATAGTCAAGAAAAAGGGGTGTAAGGGGGTAAGGCTATAGGGGTGGGTGTCAATCGCAGTTTTTCAACAATCCACAAGACAACGCAAAAACCCCACGAGTGTTTCACCCCTTGTCTTTCTTGTCCTACTTCCCGATCCCCGATCCCCAATCCCCAACCCCTCCTTTCAATCTGGGTATTGGTGAGAAACGAACGGAACTTCTACTATTTCACCTGGGACTTCTCCAACTTTAACTTGCAAACCGACACCACCAGCTTTAGTACGGATATAGCCTAAACCACGATAACCATCGACAGTTTCAATACAACTGGTCAATTTACCGACTTTTTCATCCCCTACTGTAATTGCTGTTCCTGGTTCGACAGCAGCACTCAATTTTAGACCCCAAAGGTATTGTTTTACACCTTTATAAGTATTTAAACGGGCAATAGTTTCTTGACCAATATAACAACCTTTGTTAAAAGAAACTGTCTGCCATAAACCCACTTCCAAAGGATTGTAATCATCAGTCAGTTCTTGCTCTGGAAGGGGGCGACCTTGTGTAATTCGTAACGCTTCCCAAGCGCGATCGCTCATTGCTACTGCGCCTAACTCAACAATTTGATTCCAAACGGTTTCTTTAATAGAAGCTGGCAAAATCAGAGTGTAGCCAGGAGAAGCCAAACCACTACCAACAGCAATATCTATACCATTAAATACTTGGTGATTCCCGTAGGGTTGACCAATAATGGCGCTAGCGCCTAGCTTTTCAATTACGGTGTCACTAGCTGGCCCGATTAGACTCAAAGTTGCAGTTTCATCAGTGACATCAATAAGTTGTACCTTGTCTGCAAAAAAGATATAACGATCCAGCCACTGCAACAGATACTCACGACGGTTAGGCGAAACCAAAAGTAGCACTGCATCTGCCATTACATAGCCTGTTACTAAGTCAATGGTACGAGCAGTGGATGTCACAAAAACTGTATCACAGCCTTGTCCTGGTTGCAGTGTTTGAAAATCATTTGTGCTTTGATTATGCAAAAAGCGCAGACGCTCATCGTCAGATACTTTAATTCGTCCCCAGTGTGAGCGATCGCATATTGCAACTGTAGTTTTTGCCGCTTCGATAGCTGCTGTGTCTTGAGTGTCAATAGCAAATGTAGACATAGTAATGTGAATTGAAACTACGACAAAATCTATGTTTTGAAAATACAACCATCGAGAGAGCATCTCAATTTTTTCAATATATCGCGCTTGGGTTTAAATTTTTAGCGGTATATTGAAAAGGGATATTCCCATGCTATGAGACTGCTATTGAAATCGCAGGCGGTTTTTTATTTTTCTCGGCTACCCCTGTTTATTGAACCGATACAAAAAATTGATTCTTTAACTTTTAGAAATCTATTTTTTCTGCGTCTCAGCAGGGAACGGCGTATACTTGCCTCCCAATGCTTCTACAATAGACCGTGTATTTGCTGCCATCATTTTGCTGTAAGTATCACCCTCACTTTCAGCAGCACCTATGGAATCAGAATAGAGTTGACGCGGTGCTAACTTCACTCCTGCTTCTTGTGCAACTGTTTGAATTAAATTCGGGTTAATTGTCGTTTCCGCAAAAATTGCTGATACACCAATTTTTTTGATTGATTCTACTAATTGCTTAACAGTTTGAGCGCTTGGCTGTTCTTCAGTGCTAATACCGATCAGCGTACCTGCAATGGGTATTCGATAAGCACGTCCATAATACTGAAATGCATCGTGAGTGGTTACAAGTTTGCGTTTATTTGGGGGGATAGTTTGAATTTGTTGGGTAATCCAGCTATCTAACTGTTGTAATTCTGTAGTTAATTGCTGTGCATTCTGAGTAAATTCGGCTTTGTCTTCGGGTGATAACTTAATTAAACCATCTCGAATTGCATTCACCATCGCGATCGCATTTTTCACGTCACCCCAAACATGCGGATCTGGTACTACTTCACCCTTACCTTTGTCTAGCTGTAACGGTTTTGCTACTTCCCCCACCGCTAACTTCCGCGCCTTTGTTCCAGCAGCATTCATTAACTTAATCAGTCCAGGCTCTAAATTATACCCGTTATACAAAATCAAATCTGCTTCTTCTAAGAATCTACTATCTTGTGGTCTAGGTTCGTATACATGGGGATCTGTACCCGGTTGGAGAATTCCTGTTAGTTGAATTTCATCTCCTCCAACCTCCTCAGCCAAATCAGCAATAATCGTGCTAGTTGCGACAACTTGTGGCTTGTCATCCGCCCTTGAGTTAGAAGAATTCGATCCTGTACAAGCAAATAAAGCAATCGGTAAAAGTATTACTAAACAAGCATTTTGGCAGATATATCTCCAGCGTAAAGAAGCACAGACTAGGAAAACTAAAGGATAAAAATAGCTTCCTTGTCGCTCGTGTTCTCCTACTGCTTCCAGTCCTCTGTCTTGAGTATTAGTTTTACTTATATTCAACATTATCCCAGCTATAGATGTTCTCATATTCTTTTCATTTTTATAGTAAGCTGAAGCAAGAACTATAAAAAAACAATTATGGAAATGCTATTTTTACACCCAACCCAACCCCAAAAGAAAACAGTAGAAATGCTTAGTGCAGAGATCAAAACTATTGAAAATAATCCTAGTAATGCCATTAGCATTGCTCATTTAAGCGTGTATTATCGAGCAGTAGAAGCCCTCAGAGATATAAATTGCACTATCAAACCGGGACAACTCACAGGTATTTTTGGTCCGAATGGTGCTGGTAAAAGTACGCTGATGAAGGCGATGTTGGGGTTAGTTCCTAGTAGTAGCGGACAAATACTGTATAAAGGTAAACCCTTAATGCAGCAACTAGATCAAGTCGCCTACGTACCTCAACGCAGTCAAATCGATTGGACTTATCCCGCTACTGTTTGGGATGTAGTGATGATGGGAAGAGTAAAAAAAACAGGCTGGTTACGTGGTTTTAGTACGGTGAGTCGGCACGTAGCAAAAGCTGCTCTAGAACGAGTAGGGATGGGTGAATACCGTAATCGCCCAATCGGACAGCTTTCTGGTGGACAACAACAACGAGTATTTTTAGCACGCGCTCTAACACAGGAAGCAGATATTTTTTGCTTTGATGAACCTTTTGTAGGAATCGATCAAAAAACTCAGTCAGTGATTTTTGAAGTCTTCGGCGAACTCACCCAGGCTGGAAAAATAGTTCTTGTTGTCAATCATGACTTGGGTGAGTCTATCTCTCATTTTGATGAATTGATTTTATTAAATCGTGAATTAGTCGCCACAGGTTCTCGACAACAGGTATTAACAGAAGAAAACTTGTCCCGCGCCTACAGTGGTAATGTAATGTTTTGGAAAGAGGCAGCTTAATTAATCATTGGTCATTGGTTATTAGTCATTGGTCACTGGTATGACAAAGAACAAAAAATAAGTATGTTAGAAGCGTTGATTGAGCCTTTACAATATGGCTTTATGCAGCGATCGCTTGTGATCGCCATTTTGGTAGGGATGTTATGTGCAGTTGTCGGTAGCTACTTAATGGTGCAACGATTAGCTTTGCTAGGTGATGCGATCAGTCACTCGGTTTTACCTGGACTAGCGATCGCTTTTTTGGTAGGTAGTAATATTTTTATTGGAGCATTCATTGCTGGTGTTTTGAGTACAATGTGCATCGCTTTGATCAGGACGCGATCGCCAATCAAAGAAGACGCCGCAATGGGGATAGTATTTTCGGCATTTTTTGCTCTTGGTGTAACTTTAATTACTGTTATCCAGAAAGAAAATAAAATTGATCTCAATCATTTTCTTTTTGGTAATATTCTGGGTGTGACTACACAGGATGTCAGAGATACAGCGATCATTGCCGCTATAGTATTTATAGTCGTTTTTTTACTCTATAAAGAACTGCTATTTTATACTTTTGATCCTTTAGGCGCACAAGCCGCAGGTTTACCAGTCAATCGTCTCAACTTTGGACTAATGCTGTTGATTGCGTTAACAATAGTCGCCAGTATGAAAGCTGTTGGTGTCATCTTAGTTTTATCATTATTAATTACACCAGGTGCTACTGCCTATTTATTAGTTCAACGCCTGCACGAAGTCATGATTTTAGGTGCAGTAATTGGGGTAATTTCTAGTATCAGTGGTATGTATTTAAGTTACTTTTATAATTTGCCTTCTGGGCCTGCGATCGTTTTAGTAGTATCAGGATTATTTGTGTTGGCGTTGCTATTGAGTCCTAATCATGGTGTTTTTAATCACAGACAAAAGTTGAAAAATTAACACTGAGAATTCACAATTCAGTCTCATGTCAGAAAAAACCCACGCTTAAAAGCGTGGGATTGAAAAGCTTTGTTATTTTAGTACATTTGTACTGGTTAACACTCCACGACTAAAAGAGTGTAGGAGTGTCAACTTCTACCCTATTTAGGATTAATAGCGGTTACGGAAGTTGTTTCCTCTGTTACCACCATACGAACCCCTGTTTTCTTTAGGTTTGGCTTTATTCACTTTGAGGTCGCGTCCCATCCACTCAGCACCATCAAGAGCTTCAATGGCTGCGGATTCTTCAGCTTCTGTACCCATTTCTACAAAACCAAAACCACGCAAGCGGCCTGTCTCACGGTCAGTAGGTAGCTGAACCCGCTTTACAGTACCATATTCTGCAAAAACAGCATTGAGACTATCTTCTGTAACATCGTAAGAAAGATTGCCTACATAAATTGACATAGATTCTCTCCAAAATCATTAAGTGTGTAGAGATGAGCGACTTCGGAGAAAAGTCTGTCAATACCAAAAGGAAAAAACCCATCAATACTAAGAACAAACACGGTCGCCGAATGAACTCTCACCCTACCAGCATGACATAGCAACCAAAATATTGGGAGCTAAGTTTGAAAAACTGTTATAAAAAGTTATGTTAGCAATTAATAACTAAGTATAAGTTTAATTTTTATTAGTAAATAAATTAAACTGAGGATAACATACCATTATAGTTCACAAAATCTTAATTAAGTCAGCAAAGCCATAAAAACTAACAATTAATAATAGTAATGCTGTGAATTGGGTAACTCGTGTCTGAGGAGAGGGAGCGATCGCTTCTCGGACTAAAATAGAAATTGAAGCACCGACCACAAAACTTAAACCCAGTACCATATAAGGTATTTCTCTTGGTACAACACTAGAAATAGCCAACATGGTAATTGCTAGCGTCAACATTAACAGTTCCACAAACCGAGGTGGGTTGTATTGGCTAGATAAAATTAGAGTGTTTAACCAAAAACGCCAGCTTCTCATCACAAATCGACCATCTTTGACATTTTTGTCATTTGTTGCTAGTTGTTTGTTGTTGGTTGTCACAAACAACTAGCAACAATAAATTAACGAACACCTGTTTTCAATTGACCAGTACCATTTGTTTGTGCGGTGTCTTGTGATAGTTCTACACCAAAGACACGTGCAAAGGCTTTTTCCACTTTGTAACCAGAGTCAATTGATTCTAGAGGATCTTTTCTCAGTCTGTGACGTAAAGATAG
The DNA here is from genome assembly GCF_059505505.1 of Pelatocladus sp. Taxonomy (NCBI): domain Bacteria; kingdom Bacillati; phylum Cyanobacteriota; class Cyanophyceae; order Nostocales; family Hapalosiphonaceae; genus Pelatocladus; species Pelatocladus sp. The sequence goes on from NZ_JCACKS010000199.1 coordinate 36,537, forward strand.
TACAATCACACGACGGATATCATCAACAGTCACTTCGTTACGCCCTTCAAAAGCTGTTAAAGCTTTGGCGGCGCGGTTGGTGACAATATCGCCTCGTAAACCATCGACATCAAGTTCAGAACAGACTTCTGAAATTTTCACCCGCAGGTCATAATCAAGATTAACTGAGGGCAAAAGTTCTTGAGCATTGATAATGCGTTGTTGTAGTTCCTGTTGCTGGGATTGGTACTTTTCGACAAAAACAGGTGGATTTTGGTCAAATTCGGCCCGTTGCTCCACAATTTGCACACGCAATGTTGGTTCTTTGACAGTGTGAATTTCGGCGTGCATTCCGAAGCGATCGAGTAACTGGGGACGTAGTTCACCTTCTTCTGGATTCCCAGAACCAACCAGAACAAAACGAGCTGGGTGGCGGATAGAAATACCTTCCCGTTCTACTGTGTTCCAACCACTAGCAGCAGAGTCTAGCAGTACATCTACCAGGTGATCGTCCAGCAAGTTTACCTCATCCACATAGAGAATACCCCGGTTGGCTTTTGCTAAAAGTCCTGGTTCAAAGGCTTTTACACCTTCTGACAGGGCTTTTTCAATATCGATAGTGCCGCAAACACGATCTTCTGTAGCGCCCAGTGGCAAATCAACCATTTGGACTTTCTTATGATCAACGGGAATATCATCGCCAGTTTCGAGTTTTTGGCGGATTTCATCGCTCATCAAATCAGGATCGCTGGGGTGACTGTTGAAGAGATCATTCGCAACTACGGGAATTTCTGGCAGTAAGTCAGCCAGCGCCCGAATAGTTGTGGATTTGCCTGTACCGCGATCGCCCATAATCATCACACCACCAATTTTTGGGTCAATCACGTTCAATATCAGAGCCAGTTTCATTTCTTCCTGGCCTACAATTGCCGTAAACGGAAATACCACACGACGCGCAACAGCTGTTGGACTCACTAAACTACCTTTATCAATATTTTTATTTATTACCGTTTTTTATTGTGCCATAGATAGGGAGTGTAAGGGATGGCATTGGGTATTGGGCATTGGGCATTGACCACCAACAACCAACAACCAACAATCAACTACTTAGTTTGATGTTAGGATCTTTTAGTTACTGCTGTGAATCCTCGCGGTTGATGAATAAATTACTGGATGAAGCGCTGTCTATTGATATTGCTGCTCGCATCAAAAGCAAGGCTAATAAACCGTTTGATAATGCTTACAAAGCGGCCTTAGCGATTGAGGGATCTGTTTATGTGCAAGGATTTTTAGCTACCAAGGGTAAGCCTTATCAACCAATGGAATATGCTTGGATTGAGTTGAGCGATCGCATTATTGATCCTACCTTACCCCATCTCCATAAAAATGTAGAAGAAATTTGGTATTTTCCAGCACAATTATTAACCGTAAAAAAACTGAAAGCAATTATCGAAGAATCTCAAGAAGATTACCCAGAAGACGATCCATTACCAGTGTATGGCGACGCACCATATGACTATTACGGCGACGTGATGTTGGGTGGTAAAGAATACTTACAAGCCTTTCAAGCCGCAGAAGCGAAATGTAGAGAACTAAATAAGTCAATTGTTGAGAATAACTAAACTTATAACTGATAACTTAATTTGACTTACCATCACTACCAAAATACTCCCGGTAGCTGCAAATTTTGTCGCCACGTATATCAAAGGAAACAGCTACCCGATTTTTGTATGGTTCTCCCAATAACATCCCCTGATCTCGAAATTCAAATACAACTGTTGTTTCATTGCTAGTAACGCGGTCTAATGAAGTTAGTTTCAGTCCCGGATTGAAAGCTTGTGTAACGTATTGAAAAAACTCTTGCGCTCTTTGTTTACCAATATTCAACCCGTGAAATTTTCCCATCGGAAACCAAAAAGTAAAGTCTTCCGTGAGCATATCTAAAAACTGGTTCCAATCACCAGTTTCTAAACCATGTTGAAAGTATGCAAATGCTTGATGACCAACTTTTAAAGTATTTTCTGAATCTTGTGTCATACTTAGCTTCTCCATAAAAACCGTGGAAAAGTGCCTGTAAAACAAGCATATCTTGCGATACGCCATACGGCACACTACGTGAACGCTTCGTATATAAAAGCTCTAGAATTCAGAAATTGCAAAACTTTTCGGAGAGTGACACAAGAGGGCTAATAGAGTTCGGTAAACCTCATTACCAATAGCTCATCAAGAGTAGCCAAAGTTAATCTATCTACAGAAAAAGGCTGTACACTTATTGGTACGGCAACCTGCAATACTCAGTTTAAATTGGCGATCGCTAAAATTGAAGCGAAGCAAGAAAGCGAATGGAGGAGCCACCAGGATGCACACAACATACAATTCTGATAAGCGTAAATTGCTATCATCTCTGTGTCATGGGGCAATTTTTTTTAGTACAGCATTATTTTCGATTGGGGTTCCCATTGTAATTAACTTAATATCCGATGACCCAGTTGTGAAAAGCAACGCCAAAGAATCAATTAATTTTCACTTCAATGTTTGGTTCTGGGCAACAGTAATTGGAGTACCTATTGGGATTCTATCTTTTTTGACCTTTGGGATTGGCGGAATTTTGTTTTTCCCCGTTGTTGCTTTTGGTTTTCTACTGCACTGGGGACTGACTATTTGGGCTTTGTTAAAGTGTTTCAGCAATCCTGATGAACCTGTGCGTTATCCATTTATTTTCCGACTGTTCTAGTACTGATCAATTTTTAGAACATTGGTTGCGTCAAAAGCCATATATTAAAAGCGATCGCTTGCTTGGATAGGATTTATCTGTTGAGTTGGGCGATCGCTTTATGTTTACCTTGATATTCTTCACTTGGCGCTAGCAAATACCTGCTTGAGTGAGATGCATATAAATCAAGTTTTTGAATAATTGTATCACTTCGATAAATATTATATTTTCTTTCGTACATATCCCAACAGACTCTTGTGTTCTAACTTCAGAATCTGTGGTATAATTATTAACAGAGTGATATTCATTTTGGCTAATAATTTTCCCATATTTGAATAAAGGTTCCATTACCAAAGCAAGATGTTTACTAAAAAGTTGTAGCTGCTTGAGATCGTCATTCGTGAATTTGCGGGAACCAAAAATACCAACATGAAGGACACCGTTTACTTGGTTTTTAAGTACCAGTGGAACACCAAGTATTGAGCGGATTCCCTTGTGACGCAGAATTGGACTCACTACTTCTATTTTTGACAAGTCGTCCACAATCATAGATTCGCCCCTCGCAGCGATTTTACCTGCAAAACCAAAACCGAGGGGAATTCGGATACCTTCTAAAATTTCCTCCTCTAGACCAATGGTGGCATAAACAGCTAATTGCTGACTATTTTCTGTTGGTAATAGAACTGTAATCGTGTCTAAACTCATGAATGTGCGTATGTTCTCAAGCAAGGCCCGCAGAAGGTTTTCAAGAACCAAATCAGTAGGTACAGTCTCGTTGATGCTGAGGTGCTGAAAATTCATCCCAGGAGTCTTATTAATCGTGCTAAGTTCTGCATTGGGTTGAATGAAAAGATCATTGCGATCTTTGTAAATGTATTTTTGATTTGGTTCCCTACTATTGTGACTTTTGACGATCACATCAAATAAACGCAACCCATGATTACCAATAATCCTCAGTTTTCTGACTTGAGTCTGGTTGTTGTCAGTCTGAACTATAGCGCGGAACAAACAGCTAGTATTTTCTCCAACGTAGTCAGCAAACTTCTGGAGTTCCTCTTGACTCATTTCAAGTACAATGCAATTTGATGCGTTCTTAGAGATTTTCTCCGGATTGCGAGCCTCCAAAATTGTTGTTAGGTGAGCGTGCAGACACTTAGACTCATCATGGTTGAGGGTAATACAGTTAAGTCTATGAATCAAGCGGCTTGCTTCAGAAAGTTCAGAAACCGGAGTTGATGATTTGACATAGTGATCTTGGCGCGGATTCCCTTTTTGAAACCAGATTAGCAAACGGGTTAAGCCCAGAAGAAATTCATGAATCATAATTTCAAATCCATTTGAATCTGTTTCAAATTTCTATATTCTTCTAGAGAATATAAAGGAATTACGATAATAGTATTTACTATAGCAATCCGAAATCATTAAGTGAGATACTCAGAAATAATTGGGCGAATAAAATTTATTACCCAATAAATAAAGCCCACTTACGTGGACTTTATTAAAATAACCAATTGAAGCAGATTTTGTCTATTTAGCTGCTATTACTAATTGCCATCAAAGAATAAAAGTTTACTTTTCGATAAGATTTTATTCCTAAGTAATCTTTCGCGAATTAACTCGATGGCTATAGGATTTTTGCATTCATGTTATTTTCAAGTTTGGCTGTGAAATTCTCTGACTTAACAGCAAAGCGAGTCTTGACATGATCTGCCAATCGGATTGCCAAAGCGATAATAGTCAACGTGGGATTGGCGTAGCCTCCTGTTGGGAAAATAGAACTACCTGCGATAAATAAATTCGAGATACCGTGAACCTGACAATTTGCATCTACAACACCCTGTTTGGGATCAACATGCATCCGCGTTGTTCCCATATTATGGTGCGTACTAAAAGCCAGAACTACCGGAAGTTCTCCATCACGTTCAATCTGCAATTCACCCAAGCCTGCACAAGCAATCTCTTCTGCTAGAATTGCTTGCGATCGCTTGATGCTGCAAATGTCTATTTCACTCCATCGAAAAGTTAACTGTGCTTGAGGACAACCAAGCCTGTCAACTTTATTACTAAGTGTTACCCGATTATCAGGATTTGGGACTTGTTCAGTTTGGCTCAAGACTTCAAACTTTACATATCTGTTTTCGTTACCTTCATGATCTGACCATCCGCCATAACTCAAATCAGGGAACAAATATTCCCGTTTAATATGATATTTATACCAATCACTCACAAGGTGATCAATATGGGTGATCACATTACCTAAATGTTGAACAGCATTTTTGGGAATCTGTCCACGTCGAATTGAAGACAACAAAGTTTTTGCAGAAGCTTTGGCTGGCGATTTATATTTCTCGTCTCTGGGAAACAGGATAAAACTCATATTAAGTAATTGCTCACGCTGCATCACTTGTTCACTCAAGTGAAGTTTTCCCATGACTGGTACATTATTAACTCGGCGTAAATCATATAAAGCTGTGGAATTGAAGATTTTTCGACTAGAAGGATAAAGCATACCAGAGCGAAGAATCGGATGATCCATAAAAAATCTGCCGACAACATCGTTTTGATTGGCTAATCCAGTCTTTTGAATTTTGTTGGATAGCAGTAACAAACGTGCATTTTCGATACCACCTGTAGCTAAGATAAATATTTTGGCAACTATCCAAAATTGATTACCGTCGAGACAAGCTAGGCGTATACGAGTTACATTCTTAGCTGTTTCGTCAGTCTCAATTTCTACAACGTTTGAATTTAAATAAGTAGTAATATTAGGAGACTCGTTAATTTGTTTGCGATATTCATTGGTGAAAATATCGCGAGGTCCAAATTGAAACATGCTGGTAGTTACGCGATCGCCAATGAAGGGTAACTGAGGAGATTGAGCATTTTCCCAACTCAGAGCATCATAAGTAAAAGGACCGAGTTTGCAGACTTCATGAGCGCGTTCGTAGTAAGGATTCAGGTGATATTTATTAAAAGGCCAGCCACTATATGGCACACAATCACGTTTTTCAAAGTCTATCTCGTCCAAGGTCATATGCCTCAGACCAAGTTGATTTTGATTAATTTCAACATTCCAGACATTAGCATGTCCACCAAACTGACGATGACGCATATCTTGTAAGTTTGGAAAAGGATCACCAACAGTTTCACCCTCACTTAGAGATTGCGTCTGTTGATTAAATTCTAGATCGCCACTTTCTACTAAACATACTCGAAAGTCTTGCCCAATCAATTCCCGTGCTAGTGTAATCCCCGCAGGTCCAGCGCCAACAATACAAACTTCTGTTTGAATAACTTCATTTTCTGATAACTTCCGGCTATCAATAAACATCAATTTAATCTCCTCTTGTATTTTCTGGATACCTATAGCAATATCCCCATACATGGCAATATTTTTTGGTAGCTCACTAGCGTTTTCTAATCAAGAATATTTATGACGCTCAGTCATAAGTAGGTCGGCACAAATAAAGCTAACTCGTGAGAGTTGTTATTCGTCATTTGTCATTTTTCATTGGTATAAGGTTTTCAACGGTTTTATCTTTCTTGACATAGTGATTTTTATTTCCGCCTACTTACTTAGTTCTTAAGATTAATCAGATTTAAAAATCTTTGCCAAAATAGACATTTTATCCTGACATACAAAAATCTCGTAAATTTTAAAGACATACGAATGTAACAGTATTTTTCACCATGAGATACTGCCACACTCTTATGGTGTGATAAATTAACTATTTCCCAATTACATAAAATATTTTTCGTAACAAGTTAGATATTTATGAATTTAGCTCATTTGTATGAAGACTAATTGATATTAAGCTTATAAGTTAATTTTCTGATGCTGTATTTAGAAATCAAAAAAATAGCCTCATCTTTGTAAAGATATGACAAAGTTTCATCTCTCTAGAGTATGAGCTTGTCTCCAGTACGGTTCAGTTAAGTGAAAAGTCAGGGATAAGTAGTCGCACAAAATTAAATTCATTCGTGGAGATCAGGGAACTCTTAACAGGTTAAAGAATGTGTAATTAATTCTGTTTAAGTACTTATCAAGAAGACAAGATCTCCGACTTCGCATGAATTGTCGGGGATCTGGGCTTTGCGATTCTTCCCCTCCCCGCGTGCCTACGGTGTACACAGAAGTCTTATAAAGTTGCCTAGTAGCGTTTTGATCCCCCCTAACCCCCCTTAAAAAAGGGGGAACTAGAATCAAAGTCCCCCTTAAAAAGGGGGATTTAGGGGGATCAGAGGATTTATGTGTACACCGTAGCCCCGCGTGCGGGGAGGAGATTAAGGGGTGGGGTGCGTATTGGACACAACCGAGAACTGCAATAGGATTGCTATATAAACTTTGTATATTCTACTTTTAAAGTAGAAATTAAACTCGATACTGATGTCTCAACCCACTCAAAAGAATTTAAGTCGAATCGCAGTGATTTTTCAAAATTTCGCTGCCATTTCCATCAGTATATTTTGGGTATGGCGTTCTGGTTCATCCTTGCCAGGATGGCGCTGAGTATAGGAACCATCTGATTTTAATTCCCAAGCTTGGCGATTGTCTGCCAGCATAATTTCGAGAATATTTTGCAAATTTTGTAAAATATTTGGATCTTCCACTGGGGTCACGGCTTCCACACGTCGATCTAGATTACGAGGCATCCAATCAGCACTACCGATGTATATTTCATCGCGTCCATTGTTGTGGAAATGAAAAATCCGTGAGTGTTCTAAAAAGCGACCGATAATACTAATTACCCGGATATTTTCGCTCACATCGAGAATTCCGGGACGCAAGCAGCATATACCCCGAATAATCAAGTCTATTTCTACACCAGCTTGCGATGCTTCGTACAAGGTAGCAATGATTTTTGGGTCTACCAATGAGTTCATTTTGGCGATGATTCGACCCTTTTGACCGTTTTGGCTGTGTTCGATTTCTCGACGAATTAGGGCAATCATGCGATCGCGCATAGTTACGGGCGATACTAGCAGCTTACGGTAGTAATTCTGACAAGAATAGCCAGTTAGGTAATTGAATAAATCTGTTAAATCTGCACCTAATTCTTCTCGGCAACTCAGCACTCCTAAATCAGTGTACAACTTGGCTGTCTTGGGATTGTAGTTACCAGTACCGATGTGGACGTAGCGACAAATCTTTTCGGCTTCCTGACGTACCACCAATACAATTTTTGTGTGCGTCTTCAATCCTACCAATCCATAAACGACATGTACACCTGATTTTTCTAATTTCTGCGCCCAAGTAATATTATTTTCTTCATCAAAACGGGCTTTTAATTCTACCAAGGCAGCAACTTGTTTACCACTTTCTGCCGCAGTAATTAGAGAACTAACAATTTCAGAATCCCCAGAAGTCCGATACAGTGTCATCTTGATCGCCAAAACTTGAGGATCGCGGGCTGCTTGGGCAATAAATTGTTCTACTGAAGCGCTAAAGGATTCATAGGGATGATGTACTAGCAAATCATTTTGCTGAATTACAGAGAAAATATTCTCTGCTTCGTCTAATTGAGCAACATTACTTGGTTGATGAAAATGACGCAGACGTGCGGGAATTACAGGTGTCCAAGGTTGATCTTTGAGTTCCGGCAATGGTAAAGCCATGAAGGACATTAAATCCTTTAAATTGATTAAACCATCTATTTCATAGACATCACTTTCAGATATTTGCATTTCTTGGACTAGCATCTTTCGCACAGATTTTGGCATTGATGGTTCAATTTCCAATCGCACCACAGAACCACGAAAGTGTCGCCCACGTAATTCTTGTTGAATTGCTAGTAGTAAGTCATCTGCTTCTTCTTCAACTACTGATAGATCAGCTTTGCGAGTCAGTCGAAACAGATGATATTCTTTAATAATCATGCCTGGAAACAAGGCATCTAAATTGTGAGCAACTACCTGTTCAATGGGTACACCAGTCCAATGATTTAATTTGCCATTTTGTGGTTCTAATTCTTTGGGTAAGGCAATAAATCGAGGCAAAATATTCGGAACTTTGACTCTAGCAAACTTTTCTTCTCCTGTGACTGGATCTTTGACAACTACCGCCCAGTTGAGGCTGAGATTTGCCATTAAGGGGAAGGGATGACTAGGATCTACTGCTAGAGGTGTGAGAACTGGGAAAATTCGTTGTTTAAATAAATCTTCTAAGTAGGAACGTTGTTCTCCACTGATGTTTGTGTAATTGAGAAGATGGATACCGTGAGATGCCATTTCTTTTCGCAGTACCTTCTCAAACAGGTTATGTTGTTCTATGACCATCGGACGCAAAAGTTGAGCGATCGCTTCTAATTGTTCCTGTGGTGTACGTCCATCTGGAGTTCGTTTGCTTAAGAGTGCTTGCACTTGATCTTTAATTATTGCCACACGAACCATGAAAAATTCATCTAAATTAGAGCTGAAGATAGCAGCAAATTTAAGTCTTTCGAGTAACGGTGTACGGGTATCTGACGCCTCATGCAAAACTCGACGATTGAATTCTAACCAACTTAATTCGCGATTCAAGTAATATTGTGAGTCGCTGAGATTGATTGTTTTGGCTATTTCTTTGGATTTGGTCATTCTATTTTGGATTTTAGATTTTAGATTTTGGACTTCGGATAGACTCGAATGCGTGGAATCTGCTTGCTCTGTACAATCAAATAATTATTAGTCGTGTTAGTGTTTATTTTTTACGAATACTCAACATTTTTGGACTAAAACTAGAAATTTTAATACACTAATATCCATTAATAGTTAATTTAATTTGTTATCTCAGGTATTGCACTATCTTTTATTTAATTTTTTGGCGTAACTATATCAGTCTCTTAATTTTAGATTAATGAAAATTAAATATAAGGTTAACTAAATTTTAAATATAAATTAAGTATCAATTAATTAAACTTGCGATCGCCTTGTCTGATTAATACTTATCATTAAGAATGATGCAAGGACAAGGAAAAGGGGACAAGGGTGATAAGGAGGACAATAGAGAATAATCTGTGTCCATCAGTATTCGTTTGAACAAAAATCCATCTAGTTGAGCAAAATACTTATGAAAGTATATGAACTCCAAAGTAATGCAGGTATTGACGCCCTGAAATTAGTGGAACGCCCAGAACCAAAACCTCAAGCAGATCAAGTCCTCATCCGCGTCTACGCTACATCTCTCAATTACCGTGACTTGATAGTAGCCGCAGGAAATTATAATCCTACGCAGAAATATCCACTCATTCCCATGTCTGATGGTGCAGGTGAAGTGGTGGGTGTAGGTGAAGGTGTAACGCGAGTTAAAGCAGGCGATCGCGTCGCTGGTATTTTCTTTCAAGACTGGATTTATGGTCAACTTACCCGCCAGAAGATGAAATCTGATTTGGGGAGTGGTATTGATGGTATGTTGGCAGAGTATGTTGTTTTACACCAAGATGGGGTGGTAATATTACCTGATTATCTATCCTATGAAGAAGGTGCAACCTTACCCTGTGCAGCTGTGACAGCATGGCACGCATTGGTAACTAAAGGCAATATCAGCGCCAGTGACACTATATTATTACTTGGTACAGGTGGAGTATCTATATTTGCTCTCCAGTTTGCCAAAATCTATGGTGCGAGAGTGATTATTACCTCTAGCAGCGAGGAGAAACTAGCACGCGCCAGAGAATTAGGTGCTGACGAGACGGTTAACTACAAGATAATACCGGACTGGGAAAAACAAGTTTATGAATTGAGCGATCGCACTGGTGTAGATCATGTGATCGAAGTAGGTGGTACTGGCACTTTACCAAAATCTCTACAAGCTGTCCGAATTGGCGGACGCGTAAGCTCGATTGGAGTTCTATCGGGTAGGGGAGAGGAAGTAGATCCTTTACCAATACTTTTTAAAAGTCTGACAGTGCAGGGAATTTACGTAGGTAGCAGAGAAATGTTTGAATCAATGAATCAAACCATTGCTCAACATCAAGTTAAACCCATCATAGATAAAGTATTTCCGTTTAATCAAGCACAAGAGGCTTATCGTTACTTGCAAAGCGCAGCTCACTTTGGAAAAGTAGTGATTAAACTGACACAGTGAAGCGGGGATGAGGTGAAGTGGAGATGTGGTGAAGTGAGGATGTGGAGAGATTTGAATGATTAGTAATCAACTGGTTTACAGCCTAATTCTTCTAGCTTGACTTTCATCTCTTCGTAGTTTTTGAAGTAAAAATATTGCCGATTTTTTAAATCAACAACGTAGTAGCCATTTTGTCCTCCATATAGCTCTAACAGTACACTGAAGACTTCTTTTCTAGTTAATCCAAAGTGTTTTTCGATGGAATTATGTATAGATTTAGCCGCCTCAATTTCTGATTGTTTTAGAGCTTTTCCTAAAGTTAGGGTAGTTTTTTCAATTAAAAAATCATTATCTTTTCTCCAGTATGTCACTATGTGAAATGGTCTAGTATAGGATTTTCTAGTTGGTATTTTTTTCAACTCTTCAGATGAGTTGATAATTTGATACCTTTGAGTAAATTCTTTTTCCATAATTGCCTCTCAAGCAGTGTCTGAGTTTATCCCCACAACACTTAAAATCAGGCGTGGGGATAAATATTGAATTAGTTAGGATCTATTTGGGACGAGATCCATTACCTTTTTCATCTTTATCTTCTTTCACTATTTGTTCTCTCTCAACCGGATGACCTGAGCTTTCCTCCATATATTCTCCTCCTCCCAAAGGAGTAAATATCTCACCAATATTCTTTTCATGAGCTTTTCCGTTTCTTTCACTTTCTTTTCTACTGTTCATATATAATTCCGCGCATTGCAATTGAAGAGCAAGAAAGTGGTAGTAAGTAAATTACTACCACGAACGTTTTTTTGCACAAAAACATGTGCTGAGTCTTAGCCAAACTCAGCAAATTGAGGTGAAGGCAAGCTTGTCAAGTCCTTTACCTTTGGCAATTTGATCTCGACCTACTTCCAGAAGCGATATGTTCAATATTCACCCGCTTTTAAGTCCACTACTTCTGGAGTAACTGATGCTGTCGTTAATTGAAATAATATTATAGTCCAGCTCCTGTAAAATTACTGATAAAAAAATTCCTTTCCTATTGATTGCAAAACTGGGGACACTGCTTTACAGCGATCGCCTCAAGTTACCAGTCGCAAGCGATCGCTTGTTGCTTTTGTTTTGGTAATTGGTAATTGATCTCTCCCTTGTCCCCGTACGCGTAGCGTCTCCTCTGGAGAATCCCCGATCCCCGTCCCCTATTTTCAATTTCTCAAATTCAACAAAGCCACCTTAACCACTCTAGTATTAAAATGCTGTGGGATAGTTGCTACAGAAACGGACGGAGGAAATGTAATCAGTGGAGATTTTAGATATATTTCGTAAAGTTGGGCCAGTGATTTGGCCATTGCTTTTGTTTTCAGTATTGTCGTTAAGTGTGATTTTAGAGCGTCTATGGTTCTGGTTACGAATTTTAAATCAAGAAAAGGAAATTGTTAATCGCGTTCTACAAGCTGCGCGTAACGATTGGGAAATCGCCAGGGATATGGCTCAACAAGCAACTGACCAGCCAATTGGTAGGTTTTTGTATGCTCCTTTAAGTCAGCCAATAAGCAATGCTGAACTGTTTCGACTAGCATTAGAGTCAACAGCAGAAACTGAATTAGCTCACATGCGACGAGGTGAAAAAGTTTTAGAACTTGTTATTGCTGTTTGTCCTTTGTTGGGATTGTTTGGTACAGTCTGGGGGTTAATTGGATCTTTAGAATCAATTCGGATTGGCGATTTGGGAACAGAAGCAACAGCAGGAGTGACTACAGGTATTGGAGAAGCTCTATATAGTACAGCTATAGGAATGGGAGTCGCTATTGTCAGCTTGATCTTCTATCGATTTTTTCAAGCTTTACTAGTCAATCAAGTCAAGATATTTCGTCAAGCAGGAAATGATTTGGAAATGCTTTATTTGCAATCATCGCCTGATTTGAGCAAAGGTAAATCTAACTTCGACGAGCCTAAAGTTATTGTTCGGGATTCTACTGGTGGAAAATTCATCACCCCGCGCAAGCGAACTCAAAATCAATTTTCTGAACATCCAGAAATTTCAGATCCAGATCCATCTGATTCTGAACAGTAAGTTATCTGTTGTTGGTTGTTTGTTGTTTGTTTTTGGAACAATCAACCATCAACTATCAACCATTAATTAATCAGCATTAATCAGCAATTACTAATTACGGTCTTAACACCAAACAAGTAATATGAAAATTAATTTACATACTCCCATTGAAGATGCTCAAGTTCAGATAATTCCTTTAATTGATGTCATTTTTTGTATTTTGACGTTTTTTATCTTGGCATCTTTACAATTTACTCGTCAGCAAGCAATTAATGTTGACTTACCTAAAGCCAGTTCCGCAACAGCAGGTAATATCAATACATCGCAAAGCCAAAACATTTTACCTGTAACTATTGATGCTGTTGGTCAAACCTATGTAGAAAAACAACCCATTCAACGCGAACAGCTAGCAGGGATTTTAAGAAATTATTTGCAGAAAAATCCCAATGGTACTTTAGTACTGAATGCTTCTCGTTCAGCAACTTATAACGATGTCATAGAATTATTAGATTTGCTGCGACAAGTGGGAGGCGATCGCGTATCTTTAGGAATCATACCAGGCTCTTCAGACAAGCCAGCCAGTTCTTCACCTCTTAATCCTCCCTCTTTTCCAGTTAACCCTGGCGCAGCACCAGTTACTCCATTCAATCCCCAAGGTGAGCTTAACCTCAACTCTCCTGCTATTCCTAATTCAGTTCCCTTTCCTGCTGCACCTGGTCAGTCTAACACTGGTAGTTCTCCTCAACAATCCACAGCACCAGGTAAAACTAATTCTGCTCCCTAAATATGAAGTTAACAGACGGGCTTCGCTAACGCACGTCTGTTAACTTTCTAAACCTAAAGATATCTAAAATAAATTTTCGCTAGTTAAAGTTTTTCTGCTAACTTACAAATTAAAGCTTCATCTTCGGTTTGTTTCTCTACATCAACCGATTGAATTTTCTTGCCTTTTTTTGACCAATCGCCATTCAAGTGTTAGAGGTTGTGGCAATGAATATTGTATCGCTTTTTCTTGCTTGGTTAGTAGTAGCTGCTAGCTTTTATATTATTAGTAAATTGCCTTTTATAGGAGTAGAAATTGATACTCCTCAAAAAACTTTGGTTTCTGCTGCTGTATTTGGAGTTGTGACAGCATTAGTTAAACCAATACTAGAGTATACATTTAAGCTACCAAATATTTTGACATTTGGATGGCTTGATGGATTTTTCTCATTTTTAATTACTGTTATCTGCTTTGGGATAGCAGCATATTTAGTACAAGGATTTCGTCTGCGTTTTGGGATTTGGAGTGCAATTTTAGGAGCGCTAACACTCTCGATAGTGATGAAGATAATTTATACTATTTTACCATTAAATAGTTAGTATAGGATTCCTATTTTATTTTTGAACAAAACTCAGTACACATCTAGCTTCCTTTTTTTCTTTCTTTCCCTATTGCCTATTGCCTATTGCCTATTGCCTGCCTCCACGAGTAAATTCATTAATCAAATCGGATTGCTATAGCTATTCAGTTATCAGCTATCAGTAGAAATTGGTAACTAATTACTAACAAGGAACATCCCTCTCAATACTACTCGGATAAGACAAATAGATTGACCAAGCCCCTTTGGGGCGGGTATAAGGGTGTAGGGGTAATATATAGCCCTACTAACAAATGTAGAGACGCGCCATCATAGCACGTCTTTACAACAATCAATAATCAATAACCCAATACGCTTGGTGTTAAGTATTTTTAGTACAAAAAAATTGATGTATACCAGACGCGAAATTACCCTGTGGGATCTTGCTACGCGTCTGGTACAAATGATTGTGAGCTTAACACCAACTGTATTGACCAATAACCAACAATCATTATTTATTCGCTAGCAGTTGGAGGTGTAACTGTAGCACTAGATTGTTGACCACGTTGCTCACGTTTTTTGCGATCAGCTGAGAGCATATCTGCCATTACTACCAATGCTTGAGTCATTTTATCTAAATTGGAAAGATAAAGTTCCAAATCTTTATTGAGTTTATCATCAGATAAATGTAAGCCAGCTGAAATGGATTTGAGTGCTTCAGTGCGTTGTTTTTCGTCTTTGACTAGTTCTGGATCTGAGAGTTCTAACAAAGAGAATAAACCGATCCCAAACAAACGACTGTATTTAAATTTAGGATTGCTGGCGATCGCTTGCAGATGGGATTGTAAGTCAGCATCTCGATTTAACTGAGTTTGTTGGCTTAAACCAGCAATTAAATCTTGAGGTGGTAGACTTTTTGCTATGTCTTGCAAACGTTGAGCATCCTGTCTATAGATTTGCGGATCTGCTTCTATTGACCGCAGTAGGGCGTTAAATATCGATTCCTTGTCCGATTCAGGTTGATAACCTTGCATAAATCGGTCGAAGCAAGTAACGACGCCTAAAGCAAAAATTGGGTTATGGCTGAAATCAATATTTACTGCGAGCAGGTGCATTTCTACCATCAATTCCTCTACCACTCTCCGATAAATGGTATTAATCGGTCGGGTGTGGAGAGTGTGGAAAGTGCGCTTTGTATCTGATACCGTACGGACGTTATTCACAAAAAAAATTTCAATATTTTAGGGCGACGTATGTTTATTTTCTCGCTTACAGGTCACTTTGCCAAGTTTGGGTTTTGAGGGGATTGGGGATTAAGTGCTAGTTCGGTTAAGCTAAAATCCATAGACGCGATAGCGGCTTCTCAAAGAGTAATCTAAAATCTAAAATCCTATGACCTCTTCACTAGAGTTAATAGCCCTAGCTCAATATCTAGCGGGTGAATTTGACAATAGAGAACAAGCTTTGGCAGAACCTGCTTGGTACGTCCACCTACGTTTGTGGCAAATACCTATACCTCTATTTTCAGAAGACAGTATTACTCTATTTGCCGAACAAGCCAATATTGTTAAATTAGACCAACCCTACCGCCAAAGAATAATGCGGCTCACGTCAGGGTACGACCAAAATGTACCTCTAAAAGTACAATATTATATGCCTAAAGACCCAGCAGCTTTACGGGGTGCTGGTCGTAACCCTTCGTTACTTAAAACCCTGACACCTGATAAACTAGATTTGTTACCTGGTTGCGTTCTTAACGTTAGTCAAGAAACAGTAGCTCCCAACCAATATAAATTTACTGCCAATCCACCTGCAAATACTCGTTGCTGCTTTAATTACGCAGGTAACACCATACAAGTTTCCTTGGGGTTTGAAGTTTCTCAACAAGAGTTGAAAACTTACGACAAAGGAATTGACCCTAACACTGGTAGCGCAACTTGGGGAGCGATTATGGGTCCTTATCGCTACACCAAGCGAGAACAGTAGTGACTTAGTGGATAATTCCTCTTAGTTCAAGTCTATGACGCGAACAGTGAGATCTTACTTTTTACTTTTTACTTTTTACTTTTTACTTTTTACTTTCTAAATGTGGTCTGAATTAACACTAGCAATCGCTCACATCAATATTCCTGCTGATTGGCTCGGCATCAGAGTAGTCAAAGAAACATTGTTTCATCGTGCTGTTCGTGATGGCTTACCCCAACGCCACGGCAAATCTGCCACCACAGGAGCCATGCTAGAAGTCATGGTTAACGGCTGTATTGGCTATGCAGCAACTAATTCTCTCCAACTAACAAGTTTACAAAATGCTGCCAAAAAGGCGTATCAACAAGCACTCGCAGTTCAACAATGGTGGATACATCCGTTTAAAGCTGCTAGCGAACGTCCTAGAGTAGTTGGTGAATACGTTTCGCCATTTCTTGAGCCACTAGATGCTCTAGATACTAAGGAAATTAACGATTTGCTAGTCCGTATTTGCCAAACCCTCAAAGTTTCCGAGCAAATCGTCAAAACTACGGCTGGTGCAAATACAGGCGAACGAGAAACATGGTTTGTCAGCAGCAACGGCTCAGAAGTTTATCAAAAATTTCTGTTTCTCAGTACCCATTATGGAGCGATCGCCCAAGATGGAGCGATCGTCCAACAACGCACCAACAACGGCTGGGAAGCCAATTATTTCCAAGGAGGTATGGAATTACTCGAACCAGACAATCTTTGGCAAAAAGTGCAGCAAATAGGAGAGGGCGCAGTAGAACTTTTAACAGCACAAGAATGTCCAACTACACGCACTAATTTAGTATTAGCCCCAGACCAAATGATGCTACAAATTCATGAAAGTGTGGGACATCCCCTAGAATTAGACAGAATTTTAGGTGATGAACGTAACTACGCTGGTGGTAGCTTTGTCCACAAAAATGATTTTGGGGTTTTGGTGTATGGTTCTCCCCTGATGAATATCACTTTTGACCCCACTGTACCTGGTGAATCAGCTAGTTATGGTTACGATGACACTGGTGCTGTCGCCACACGAGAATATTTAATCAAAGAAGGTTTGCTATTGCGGGGTTTAGGTAGTTTAGAAAGCCAAAAAAGAGCAGGTATCCCAGGAGTAGCTTGTGCGCGTGCTTGTTCTTGGAATCGACCCGCAATTGATCGCATGGCAAACTTAAATTTAGAACCAGGTAAAGCTTCGTTTGAGGAAATTATTGCTGACATAGAACACGGCGTTTACATGGAAGCTAATCGTTCTTGGTCAATAGACGATCGCCGCTATAAATTTCAATTTGGTTGCGAGTACGCTAAATTAGTTGAAAACGGAAAATTAACCAAAACCTTGCGTAATCCTAACTATCGAGCTACGACTCCAGAATTTTGGCACAGCTTAACCAAAATTGGAAACTCCTCAACCTGGGAAATGTACGGTACTCCTTACTGTGGTAAAGGAGAACCAAATCAAGTTATTTGGGTAGGACATGGTTCACCCGTTTGTCTATTTACCAACGTCGAAGTATTCGGCGGCGATACGTAAAAATTATTAGGGGTGTAAGGGTATAAGAATGTAAGGGTGTAGGAATTTATGAAACGATGATTATATTCATCACTCATTGCTTTATAAAAAACCTACACTTGTTGCTCCTTGTCCTGTTTGTCCTCCTTGTCCCCACCACCTGCTACAACGCGGGGGACCCACGCAACGCAGTGGCTCCCCTTGTCTCCTCAATCCCCGTTACCCCTCATCCCCTCCAGTGGCCCCCACCTGCCCCTTATCCCCAGAGGGGACCCCTACCTTCCCCAATCCTCATTATGAACAACCAGGAACTCACTGCTTTAGAAATCAGCTTTAACCAACTGATTGATACTTTATTGCTTAAAAAACTAGCAACTGAAGAATTTACTGTCAGATTAAATAGCGAACGCAGTCAATTTACTCGCTTTAATCATGCCAAAGTTAGACAAACTGGTTTAGTGGCTGATGGCTGGATTGACCTAAGTTTAATACAAGGCCAGCGCAGTAGTTTTAGACAAATTCCTTTTACTGGAAATTGGGAAATCGATTGGGAAGTCACATATCAAGCTTTGCAAGAATTACGCGCAGAACTTCCTTTTGTACTTTTAGATCCTTATTTAGTATTGCCATCAGGAACTAATACTAGTCGAGAAGTATATTCTGGTAATTTATTGACTGAAGAAGCAGTAGTATCAAATATTTTAGAATCAGTCCCAGAATTAGATTTTACAGGTTTGTATGCTGGCGGAGTTGTAGTTAATGCTTATGCTGATTCTCTAGGACAAAAACACTGGTTTGCTACTGA
Source organism: Pelatocladus sp. (assembly GCF_059505505.1). Lineage (NCBI taxonomy): Bacteria > Bacillati > Cyanobacteriota > Cyanophyceae > Nostocales > Hapalosiphonaceae > Pelatocladus > Pelatocladus sp. The sequence continues at coordinate 54,973 of NZ_JCACKS010000199.1, forward strand.
TTCTTTTACCCTAGATTATTCTATATTTAACAGCGAAAGACAAGCTGTTAAAGGTATATTTGCAGGTAGCGATTGGCATCAACAAGCTTATATCAATAAAATTCAAGAAGCAAAAAAACAACTAAAATTACTGGCTCGTCCAGTTAAGCAGTTACCACGGGGACAATATAGAACTTATTTTGCCCCAGAAGCGGTTGACAACTTATTAATGATGCTTTCTTGGGGTGCTACCAGTGAAGCTGATTTACAACAAGGAAATAGTGCTTTAGCTGCTCTTTCGCGTCAAGAAAAACAGCTTTCTTCTAAGTTTAATCTCAAAGAAAACTTTCAACGAGGAACAGTACCACGTTTTAATGAATGGGGAGAAATGACAGCCCTGGAATTACCAATAATTACTCAAGGAAGATTAGTCAATACCTTGATAAATTCTCGTACCGCCAAAGAATATCAAAAAACTCCTAACGGTGCTAATAGTCATGAATCTTTGCGATCGCCAGAAGTAAATCCGGGGAGTTTAGAATTTGATCAAATTCTGCCAAATTTGGATACAGGATTATATGTATCAAACTTACATTATTTAAATTGGAGCGATCGCCCCACGGGTAGAATTACAGGTATGACGCGTTATGCCTGTTTTTGGGTAGAAAATGGCGAAATCATCGCACCCATAGAGAATTTGCGGTTTGACGATAGTCTTTATCGTTTTTGGGGTGAAAATTTACTCGATTTCACCAATTTTCAAGAATTTATCCCCGAAGTCGGAACTTATGAAGGTCGGCAACTGGGAGGTAGTATGGTTCCTGGGATGTTGGTGGAAGATTTTACTTATACATTGTAAGGTAATGATCTGTATCAACTATTTCACAAAAATTATCCTTTCATGTAAAGATTAAAATAAATGTTGAGTTTCTGTGATGGTGCAGACCTGTAGGTGTTTTACATGGAGACTCAATTTTTATGCCTGAAAGCCTTACCTGTTCTGGGTTTGAAGCATTTACATAAAAATAGAGGTTCGCGCAATGTCTAAAACTCTTCCCAGTAAAGCATTTGAGCCAATTTTTTATTATGCACTCTTGACAGTGCGATCTCTCAAACGCTATATTTACTCCAGGTCTGCACCACTGAACCTTGAAAACCAAATACAGCAAGGCTACTGGATTGAGCAGTTGCAACTAACATTAATCCCTATTAGGGATTGAAACTTACCCTTCAATTGAAAGGCCTTATGACAGAACGGGTTGCAACTAACATTAATCCCTATTAGGGATTGAAACATGAAACTGACGGCATTACTAACTTGCGCGATCGCGTTGCAACTAACATTAATCCCTATTAGGGATTGAAACTCTTTTTCTAAGAGATAATCAACAACCTCTTGGTTAGTCATTGTTGCAACTAACATTAATCCCTATTAGGGATTGAAACATAAAATCTTTCAGCAAATACATCCACAAATTTTAATGTTGCAACTAACATTAATCCCTATTAGGGATTGAAACTATTAAATAATAAGACGTGACTTTATTCTCAAACTCAAGTTGCAACTAACATTAATCCCTATTAGGGATTGAAACCATATCTTTGAATGTACTCTTCACAAGAAAACCATGTTGCAACTATAGCGTTTACCGGTCTAATGAAGTACATTTATTAAGATAAAGCTGTGCATCT
>NZ_JCACKS010000200.1:0-55338 GCF_059505505.1 Pelatocladus sp.
TGCCTCGTAACATCATTTGAGAATCCCTGCGGCTTTAGTCCAGGGAGTACGTCAACGACTGAAATTCTTCAACTTCCTGGTTTGTCACCCCAAAAGCAGCAACAAAAGGTTGAGGAAATAGCCAGCGCTGGACAACAACTACAATCGCTGATTAATAGCTTGCTGATCATGGCAAAGTTAGAATCTGGCAAAATGTCTCTCAACTACACAGAAGTAGACTTGAGTGCTATTTGTATTTCAGCTGTAGCAGATATTGAAGCGATCGCTGCTCAAAAAAATCTCACCCTTGTAAGTGAACTACCTAAACCTGGTGGAGTTGTGAAAGTAGATGCAGCGATCTTTCGGCGAGTCTTGGATAATTTGCTTTCTAATGCGATTAAGTTCTCGCCGTCAAACTCTCAAGTGATTATACAGGCAGAATATTTAGAACCAGGTGCTAAAGTGCAAGTTGTTGATTCAGGCCCTGGAGTCAGTAAAGACTTACAACAAAGAATTTTTGAGAAATATGAGATTGGAACTCTGGTGCAAGAAGTTTCGCAAATTGGTTTAGGATTAGCTTTTTGCAAAATGGCGATTGAAGCACATCACGGTATTATCAGAATCGAAGACAATCATCCACGGGGTAGTGTCTTTACGGTATTGCTTGAATCGTGACATACTCCCACACCACAATCTTTAATTTGGTGTGGGCTTTTCACCTCGCAAATCAGAATTTTGTAGTCAGTTTATCTTCAACTTTTTTAAGCCTTTGTTAGCCTTCGGATATAAACCGGATAGAGGAAAATCGATATTGCTAGTGCAAAAACGTAATCTAATCTATCTATTATTTACGCTGCTCTTATTGGGTATTCTTGGCTTTTCTTATGTTTCACAGCGATCGCCTATAATCAGTTGTCAGCAATCGGAATTTATTTCCACATCAACAAGTAATAAATTCTACATTCATCCAGAAAAAATTATTGTTGAGCCTTGGCGCGGTCGGCATCATGTGTATGCTATCTTCATGATTCCCAGTGGACACATCAATGATCATTTTCTGAAAGTGACAATAGAAGGAATCAATAGCATCTGCGGAGTCATGACATATCTCGGTGAAAACACCACAGACGGTATTAATGCCAAGCCAGGATATTATCTGAGCAAGGGATGGTTGCAAACTCGCATGGCTTTATGGCTAATGTTTCAAGGCAAATATAAACAGTTAAAAGACTCAGATAATTGGATACTGGGATATACAAAAAAGCAATATTAGTTGATGAATTCAAGGTTGTGCAGCTTTTTGTGAAAATCACAATTTTTCTAAATGAAATCGCTTACGGTTGGGAGGATTTAAGAATTTTAATTGCTGAAAATAACTGTTAAACATCAAAGTTGGAGCTTTGAGCTTGAGTGTTCTAGTTCAAAGCTTGAGTGTTCTAGTTCAAAGCTTGGTGATTCTAGTTCAAAGCTTGGCGATTCTAGTTCAAAGCTTGAGTGTTCTAGTTCAAAGCTTGGTGATTCTAGTTCAAAGCTTGGCGATTCTAGTTCAAAGCTTGGCGATTCTAGTTCAAAGCTTGGCTGTTCTAGTTCAAAGCTTGGCTGTTCTAGTTCAAAGCTTGGCTGTTGTGAGCGATCGCAAGCTTCTATAACTTGATCATACTTGAGATGGTTAGCAAAAACTTTAGTGGCATATTCGGCGCGATCGCGAACATCAGATAATGCTTCAGCAACAATACGTTCTGAGTGTCCATCACCATATACCTCAGCAGTATCTATCGTAGTAATACCTGCTTCAAAAGCTGCACGTATGGTTCTAATCGAATCTGCATCTTCAATTCCCACCCACGCTTTTTTACCAGCTTGCCAAGTTCCCATCAATATGGGTGTAATTTTAACTTCCGATCCACCCAAGCGTCGCTTTTGCATGTTTCGATCCCAATTAATAATACTCTTTTGATCTTAAGCATCCGAAGGTTATCACAGTTATTCCAAAAGTCACAAAACAGGTACACAACTGCCGTAAAATGAACTCTATTCGGCATCTATCAACCTGTTCACGCCCATGCTTTGTGATTATCTGGTACAAATTCTGACCGCTCGCGTTTACGATGTTGCCCAAGAAACACCATTAGAATACGCTCCAAATTTATCTGCACGGTTGAATAACAAGCTACTACTAAAACGCGAAGATATGCAGTCAGTATTTTCCTTTAAGCTGCGTGGTGCTTATAACAAGATGGCAAATCTACCCCCAGATCTGCTTGCTCAGGGTGTAATTGCTGCATCTGCGGGAAACCATGCTCAAGGTGTGGCTCTTGGTGCGCGCGAATTGGGAACACAAGCAATTATTGTTATGCCAGTAACCACACCCCAGGTAAAGATAGATGCAGTCAGAGCGCGTGGCGGCGAGGTGGTATTATATGGTGATACCTATGATGATGCCTATACTTACGCTCGTCAACTTGAGGCAGAAAAAGGCTTAACTTTTATTCATCCCTTTGATGATCCCGATGTCATTGCTGGACAGGGAACCATCGGTATGGAAATTCTCCGCCAATACCAGCAACCCATCCATGCAATTTTTGTCGCGATTGGGGGAGGTGGATTGATTTCTGGGATTGCAGCTTATGTAAAACGGTTACGTCCAGAGATCAAGATGATTGGGGTTGAGCCAGTAGATGCAGATGCTATGTATCAATCACTGCAAGCTGGTCAACGGGTACGTTTGTCCCAAGTCGGCTTATTTGCTGACGGTGTAGCAGTACGAGAAGTAGGAGAAGAAACCTTCCGACTGTGTCAGCAGTATGTCGATGATATCATTTTGGTTGATACGGATGATATTTGTGCAGCAATAAAAGATGTGTTTGAAGATACAAGGTCAATTGTAGAACCTGCGGGAGCATTGGCGATCGCAGGCGCTAAAGCCTATGTAGAACGAGAACAAATTCAAGGACAAACATTAATAGCTGTTGCTTGTGGCGCGAATATGAACTTTGATCGCCTCCGCTTTGTTGCAGAACGAGCTGAACTAGGTGAACGCCGTGAAGCTATCTTTGCAGTAGCAATTCCAGAAGAACGGGGAAGTTTGCGCCAATTTTGTGAATGTATGGGTAGACGCAATCTGACTGAGTTTAACTATCGAATTGCTGATCAAAAAGAAGCTCATATTTTTGTCGGTGTGCAAATCGAAAATCGTAGCGATCGCGCAAAATTGGTTACAACTTTTGAAAGTTGTGGATTCAAGACAATTGACTTAACCGATGACGAACTGACAAAATTACACTTGCGCCACATGGTAGGCGGACATTCTCTTCTCGCTCACAATGAATTACTCTACCGCTTCGAGTTTCCCGAACGCCCTGGCGCATTGATGAAATTTGTCAATTCTATGAATCCCAACTGGAATATTAGTATGTTCCACTACCGCAACAACGGGGCAGATTACGGGAGGATTGTAGTAGGAATCCAAGTTCCTCCTCACGAGATGGAAAAGTGGCAGGCTTTTTTAGATACACTTGGCTATCGTTACTGGGATGAAAACAAAAATCCGGCGTATAAGCTATTTTTAGGTTAGAAAAATGGGCAAACAATAGCAGCCTAATCCAGCTTACGTAATAAATCTGTGAACTGGTGATCTCGATTAAACAAAACAAGAAAAGCTAGGATGACAACACCCATAGTGGCGATCGCAACTCCTGCTGCCTGTGCAAAAATAATTACAATCTGGTAGCGGATAGCATCACTAGGATTTGCCCCAGCGAGAATTTGACCAGTCATCATTCCTGGTAGGCTAACTAATCCCATCACCATCATCGAATTAATTGTAGGAATCATTCCGGTTCTCAGAGCTTCTCTAATAGTTTGATGTGCTGCTTCCCAACGAGTTGCACCAAGAGTCAGTAGCGCTTCTATTTCAAAACGCCGACTGGTTAAATCCTCCATAAACCGATCTAAACTCAAAGATGTACCAGTAAGGGCATTACCCAAGACCATACCCAAAAGTGGAATCAGATACTGAGGCTCGTACCAAGGCTGTACGCGCAGAATACCGCTAACTATTATCCCCGTGACTAAAAATGAACCGCTCAAAAGCGAAATAAAATTGTTCAAATAAATACCATTAAATCGTCTGCGCGTACGGTTGACACTAGACACTACAGCAATAACTGTCATGCCCAAAGCCAAAAGTATGATCAAAATAGGATTACTGAGAGTAAACACCCACTGCAAAATGTACCCTACCATCAACAACTGTACTACCATCCGTAGTGAGGCTATCCCTAGACTCTGCTCCAGTCCCAACCGTAAACTAAAGGAAAGCACTATATTGATAACAATAAACAAAGTCGCCAAAGCCAATTGTCCATAACTAATCTGGATATAATTGGTTTCCATCAATCTTTTTCCTTTTCCTTCAAGGTAATTTGGCGATTGGTAATACGTTGCAACTGAGTAGAATCATGACTTGTCCAAAGATACGCTCTGTGTGGTTGTTCATTTTGCCAAGCTGCAACTAAAGCCTCTAAACTTTGAGCAGTTAACGCATCCAGTGAGGCGGTGGGTTCATCTAGTAGCAGTATAGAAGGTGAAAGTTGCAAAGCTCGTAAAAAAGCGACTATCTGCGCCTCACCGCCAGAAAGAGCGCTCACCGGACGCTGTAAAAAATCAGGCGTTTTATGCAAAAGATCTAGATAATTGAGAATCAATTCGCGATTGTAAACTAGATGACGGTGGACTGCTAATCGATAAACTTGCTGGAGATTTTCCTCTACAGCTCCTTCCCAAAGAGCTGGTCGCTGATGCAAGTAAATAATTTGGGAACGATAGCTAGGCATAAAATAAGAGCCAATATCCTGTCCCTGAAACATAATTTTTCCTGCTTGCACTGGATCGAGACCAGCTAATGTCCGTAACAGTAGGCTTTTCCCAGAACCAGAAGCTCCAACCACTGCGATTTGTTCACCTGAAAATACTTGAAAATTTAGGTTACTCCAGATCCAGCGTTCCTCAACTTTTCGACTTAAGTCTTGGACACAGAGAATAGGGTTGTTGGGAGACAATTCTAGCTTAGTAGTCTGGTTTTTGGTAAGTTGATTTTTCATAGCTGTCTCCCGATTAATTTTTAGAATAGTTTGCGTTCTTCTAGATGGGCAAGAATATCTGAGCGCGATCGCCATACAGGACGCAGCTTTTTGTTGGCAAACATCTGTAACTGGTCGTTAGTATGGGGTGATCCGGGTTGAGTTGCATTACCATAACTAGTTAGTGCCATTGCTCGTATTGGGTTAGAAAATTCAATTGCAGCAACATACGAATCACCAGCAACCGCTTGGAACTGTCCGTTTTCACTAGGAGCAAAATTGATCGCACGGAAAATTCCCAAGTTACCATCTCCACCATTTGCAGGCAAATCCACATTACCCAACCTTAAGCGAAAAACTTTTCCCCACGCTACATCCAGCGTCCCATAAGTTTTTTCTACCTGAGTTGCTACTGCTTGGAGTGTTGCAACTGCAATTTTTGGATCAGCTAAACCATCGGGTGTGGTGCGGGGAGATTTTTCACTCCAAGGTTTACTAAACGTTTTATCCAAGTCCATTTGTTGAACCCAAAAGGCAAATAGTACTGCTCCCCGACTATCTACATTCGCTTGGCGATCCCAGGTTTCCAAGACACTAGCTGCTCGCCGTCCTAACTCATTACCATACTTGCGTGCAGCCGGAATTAAATCATCCAGTATACGATCAGCCAATTCCATGCGAGTAGAGTGCTTGTCTGCAACCATTTGATCAAAAGAGATTTTTTTATCCTCAGCCAACATTTTTACAGAGCGTTGTGAGCGGAAATCCATGAAATGAGGAGCTATGTAAGGCGGATAATTATCAGGATTAATCGCGACTGGAAACGTAGTTGTCCAAGGTGGGTCATTTGTATTTTGCAACCAGCCACTTTTAGGATCAACTATGCGCGGTAAATCTTGGTAAGGATGAATTTTTGTCCATAAGGTTTTAGATGTATTTCCTGGGATTATGCTTTCCCAGTATTTGAAATCACCATTTGAGCGCACTGGAACTTGACCATTGAATAGGTGCATAATATGCCCTTGTTTATCCGCATACATCACCGTAAACATTGATAGTTGTAGGCGCTTGAGTGCGGTTTCAAATTGCTTGAGGTTTTGGGAACACGCCATATCCCACCACTGCTGGAGTACACCTGGTCGGTCAAGACCTGCAACTCTCAGTGCAAAGGCTTTACCATTTTTCTCGGTGACTACAGGGCCGTGGACAGAACTTTTCACTACTAATGCTTGCTCTTCCAAAGAGCCATTTTTCTGCTTCACCTTCAACGAGAGGGTTTTTGTGTCGAAGTTACGAACTTTGCCATCAAAGCGATAACCTTTACTTGCCAGTGTAAGTTCATAAACATCCCAGCCATCGTAGGTGTTAACAGTGTGAGTCCAGCCTAAGTTGTTGTTAAATGCGATCGCCAATACAGGAATACCGACAAGTGTTGCTCCGTAAGCATCAATTCCTGGTGCAGTGATCTGAGCTTCATACCACAAAAATAAATCTGACCAAGGTAGATGTGGGTTTGCCAAGAGCATTGCCTTGCCACTGGTAGAATGACTTGGTGCGATCGCCCAACCATTTGATCCTGCTGGCGATTTTTCTTTGCTTAAGCCTAATACTTGCTCTGGATTGACTACAAAGGTGAAATTGAGTACCCGATGTAGGTGAGCCATGACATCTTCTGGCTTGACAGGTAGCACCACTTCCACTTCATCGTCAATCAACTTCGGATTTTGGGAAGCATAAGCATTGATCCCAGCCGCAAAAGCATCAAGATAACTCCGAAAAGTAAGACTTTGTGCCTTGTACCAAGTACGAGCGCGTTCTGGTATTCCTGTTGTCAGTACCCATTGGTCTGACTGTGTGTATTCCTCTCCCCAGTATTCGGCTGCGCGTCCTCGTGCTTGACCATAGAGACGCAAAAGCAAATCTCCATGACTTTGCATTTGCGACCAACCGAAAGCATAAAATGCACTCTGGTTATCTTTTCCGTATATATGCGGTACTCCAAAGGTATCCCATAATATCTCTGTAGATTTTGTTGGTACGGCTATAGTGCGACTGCCTACAAACAAAACCATTATCAAACTAAGTATTAAGGGTAAAACACGTATAGATTTTCTTTCGTTAACCCTGAGTAAAATATCAATCCTCATTACCACCACCATGTGCAGGTGTAACGCCTGGTGACTGAAACTGCATAATCGTTATTTGTTATTTGTCAATCCAAAATCCAAAATTGTTTGACGAATAACAAAGCAGATTCAGGTTGATCTAACAATACCACTTTATTGAGAAACTATATCAAAGCTTAAACACAATGCCTTATCCGTGTTTTAAAATCGTTAAATAGCTATGTGTTCTCCAAAATAATGTAATGTATATATAAATTTATCAAGAAAGATTATCAATTCAATGATTAAAAAGCTGTTAAATATTGAGAGTGCCAAATAAAAAACAGATAACTAGCACCAGTGTCATATCTTCAAGCCACAGCATGACAAAAACAACTACAGCATTACTTAGAGGCTGGAAGATGCCTCCGATAAAATCCTTAGTAGGTCTGCTTCTGGGACTGATACTCCTACTAGTTTGTTTAGTATACAGCGTCACACTAGGAGCAGCAGAAATACCTTTGGATAAGATTTTGGCATCTTTTGTCAGCTTTGATGGTTCCTATGAACACTTAGTAATCCAGACTGTAAGATTACCGCGATCGCTCATCGCTATTCTTGTGGGATCAGCCCTTGCAGTATCCGGAGCGTTAATGCAAGGTTTGACGCGCAACCCCCTGGCAGACCCAGGAATTTTGGGAATAGAATCAGGAGCAGCACTGGCTGTAGTTGTAACAGTTTTCGTTTTGGGTAGTTCATCTTTGAGTGTTTTAACCATTGTGGCTTTTTTGGGGGCAGGAGCCACAGCAATGTTAGTTTACTTTCTTGGTTCTCTAGGACGGGGAGGAGCTACCCCACTGAATCTAACAGTAGCAGGCGCAGCGCTGACGGCTCTGATTTCTTCCCTTACCACTGCTATTCTCATCGTCAGTCAACGCACCTTAGAAGAAATTAGATTTTGGTTAGCCGGTTCATTGGCAGGTCGAGATACTAATATATTCTTCCAAGCATTACCTTTTGTCGCTATTGGACTAGTAGTTGCTTTTGTTCTTGGTAGACAGATTACTACCATGAGTCTCGGTGAAGATGTAGCCAAAAGCTTAGGTCAACAGACAGCTTGGATAAAAATAATTACCGCGATTAGTGTTGTTTTACTAGCAGGAAGTTCAGTATCGCTTGCAGGGCCAATTGGTTTTATTGGCTTAGTCGTTCCTCACATTGTGAGATTTTTCATTAAAGCCGATTATCGTTGGATTTTGCCTTACTCGGCAATTGTAGGCGCAATTTTGATCCTCGTTGCAGATATTGGCGCCCGTGTGTTATTTAAACCACAGGAATTACCTGTAGGTATCATGACAGCAGTGGTTGGCGCTCCTTTTTTTGTGTACTTGGCTAAGTCAAAGGTGAAAAAATGAGTTTTGATTGGCTAGTCATCCGTTCCCAGGTGATATCTTTCCGTATCGACCGACGTGTACCACTGATACTGCTATCTTTGGCAGTAGCGATCGCATTAGCAATGGTAATAAATTTAGGACGGGGTGAATATCCAATTTCACCTTTAGATATTGTCAAAACTGTATTGGGTATAGATACAGGGAACCCAGATCATGCTTTTGTAATTTATAACCTGCGTTTACCTCGTACCCTTGTTGCTTTTATGGTAGGAGTGGCGCTGGCGATTTCTGGCACTATTTTTCAAGGGCTAACACGCAATCCATTAGCTGATCCTGGTATTATTGGCATCAATGCTGGGGCAGGTTTGGCAGCAGTAACGGTAATTATTTTATTTCCATCAGTACCAATTTACACTTTACCTTTTTCAGCCTTTGCTGGTGCTTTGTTGATGGCTGGTTTAATTTACTTGCTGGCTTGGAACAAAGGTAGTTCTCCGATTTTATTAATTTTGATGGGTATTGGTTTATCTGCGATCGCCACTGCTTTCACCAACTTGATGATTACCTTTGGGAATATTTATGACGTTAGCAATGCTTTGGTTTGGTTGGCTGGGAGTGTCTATGGACGCACAAGTGAGCAAGTGTTTTCTTTATTACCCTGGTTAGTTATTTTCGTACCATTAGCTTTGACCTTAGCAAGGCATTTAAACGCTTTAAATTTAGGAGATGATGTCGCTAAAAGTCTAGGTAGTCGGGTAGAGTGGCAACGTGGTTTACTAGTGCTAGTAGGTGCATCCTTAGCAGGTGCAGGAGTCGCTACCGCCGGAAATATTGGTTTTATTGGTTTAATCGCACCCCATTTAGGACGACAGTTGGTAGGTGCAAATCATGAAGGTTTGATTCCTACCTCAGCATTGTTGGGGGGAGTTATTGTTGTCATGGCAGATTTTTTAGGACGAACATTGTTTGCACCTATCGAACTTCCCTGTGGAGTGGTAACTGCTGCTGTTGGCGCTCCTTATTTTCTGTATTTGTTAATTCGTAATCGCAAAAAGTAACTAGAGTAACTTATGAAAGGACTGTCAACCAAAAACCTATCTTTAGCTTACGATGGTGCGACGATTATTCGTGACCTGAATTTGGCAATTCCCACCGGACAAATTAGTGCTTTAGTTGGTGCTAATGGTTGTGGTAAATCAACTTTACTGCGGGGTCTGGCAAGATTGCTTAAACCTTATAGCGGTACAGTGTATCTTGAAGGAACATCTATTTTGAAGCTTTCCACCAAAGAAGTAGCACAACAGTTGGGTATTTTGCCACAAAGTCCAGTAGCACCAGAAGGGTTAACAGTACGAGATTTGGTAGCACAAGGACGTTATCCTTATCAAAATTGGTTACAGCAATGGTCAGTCAAAGATGAAAAAATCGTGCAGCAAGCGCTAGAGATTACAAAGTTGTTGAAGTTGGCAGATCGAGCATTAGATACTTTATCTGGTGGACAACGACAGCGAGCTTGGATTGCAATGGCGCTGGCGCAAGATACAGATATTTTACTTTTGGATGAGCCGACAACTTTTTTGGATTTGGCACACCAGATAGAAATTTTAGATTTGTTGTATGAGTTGAACCAGACTCAAAGACGAACAATCGTGATGGTGTTGCATGATTTAAATCAGGCGTGTCGTTATGCTGATTACTTAGTTGCTGTCAAAGATGGTCGAATTTTTGCTGCTGGGGAACCAAAATTAGTGATGAGCGAGCAAATGGTACAGGAAGTTTTTGAGTTGGAGTGTCGGATTATTTCTGACCCTATTGTAGGCACACCAATGTGTGTACCGATAGGACGCAAGGGGAAAGGAAATAACAAACATCAGTAGGCTCAACAACAATCAAACTATACAATTTATTGTGAGCGATCGCGTGCCTGTTTAGCTTGCTTTCCCTCCGGGTTAGGATTATCGCCTTCTACTCCCTAACAATAATCCAGTAGCCACAACTGCAAAAACACTTCCAGTCACAAAAGCAGCTTTTGGAGTAAGTAATTCCCACAGGCTGCCTGCCAAAATACTTGCAATCAACAGCGCCACTCCAATAGCCAAGTTAATAAACCCGAAAGCAGTTCCCCGCAGATTTGAAGGAACTGTTTGTGCAATCATCGCCGACAATATGCCCTTGCTCATTCCCTGATACAATCCATACAGCGTAAACAATACCCACACTTGCCACGAGGCAGAAATAAACGCAAAACCCAAATATGTCAAAGCATACAGGAAAAACCCACTCGCTAGCAGCCCCAACCGACCGATTCTATCAGATAATAATCCAACTGGATATGCACTCAAAAAGTAGGTAATATTCATTACAACTATTGTTAAGGGTACTAAAGCAGCCGATACCCCCACTTGCTGTGCTTGCAACAATAAAAAAGCATCGCTGGAGTTACCTAAATTAAACAGAAAGGAAACTGCAACTAACGTCCAGTATTCTTTGCCCAAATTCTTGAGACTATCTCTATCTAGAAAATTTTTCTGTGTTTGTTCAAATTCTTTTTTGGGTTCATGTATAAAAACAGCCAGTAAAACTACAGCAAAAATACTTGGTATAAGTGCTACCCAAAAAACTAACTGAAAGTTTTGCCCAAACACAGAGATCAAGATAAATGCAACAATTGGTCCCGTAAATGCGCCAATGGTGTCAAGGGACTGACGCAAACCGTAAGCTGCTCCCAGATTGGCTTTATTGGTAACATCTGCGACCAATGCATCTCGAGGAGCAACGCGAATACCCTTCCCTACTCTGTCTCCAAAACGCGCAATCAATACCCAAGCAGGACTAGTGGCTATAGCGAATAAAGGTTTTACCAAGGTGGATAAACCGTACCCAAGCACAGCAAGTTGCTTGCGTTGTCTAAAATAATCGCTTAATATTCCAGAAAATACTTTTAATACAGAAGCCGTTGATTCTGCAATTCCTTCGATAAAGCCAACGGTCAACAAGTTTGCTCCTAAAGTGGAAACAAGAAATAGGGGCAAAATTGCATCAATCATCTTAGTGCTAATATCTGTCAACAGACTAACAAAGCCCAAAATCCAGACATTGCGCGGAATATTGTGTAAAGTTTGATGTTTCACTACTTTAATGGTGGAATAGTAATAATTACAGGACTTACGCACGGGAGCATCCCAAATGTTTAAAATCCCTACAGACTAGAAGTCTAAGGGCTGGCTACACAGACATAGACGCCCGTAGGGCGAAACATCGCTCTTGTTTTTTGAGAAATTGTGATAATCCCCTTCCGCGCAGATCAGGTATTCCCGTCATTGCAAGGTTAGGAAGCCATCTCAAAATCTTGTTTTACTCATGACAAATACGTAATTCCTAAGTTATTGCTTATTATTTATAATCATTTATTTTCGTTTTTTTGACAATTTATATCATTTGTAAGGCAGAAGCTGCTACTCTAGAAAAGAGTAATTTATTGATTCACAAGACCTCTTGCAAAAGTCGAATGAACCCCCTTCAATCCCCCCGTTCACGGGGGGAAGATTTAGTTCCCTCCCCGTTTACGCTTAGGGTTAGGGTGGGGTAAAAATATTTTTGCAAGAGGTCTACAGATGTACATAAACTTTTTTGCTGTAGCGATGTAGTTACATAACCCTTGATAATATTTTTAGGATTTTTTATGGGATAGATTATTGAGATATTTGTTTTAAGTACCGTATCAATCACGTAACTACAAACAACAAACAGTCGTGACAGTAACATCAAAATCTCCTAGAGTATCTAACAAGCATAGGAATTCAGCCCATCCCTTACAACGCTTGCTAAATTATGGAAGCCAATATCGCCAACAAATTTGGCAAGCAACAACATTTTCTATCATCAATACTGTTTTAGACTTAGCACCACCGTGGTTGATTGGGACTGCGGTAGATATTCTCGTAAAGCAGCAAGATTCTGTAATTGCAAAGTTGGGAGTTCAAGAGATATTTTGGCAATTTTTGTTGCTTTCATTTCTCACTGTGATTATTTGGATGCTCGAATCGCTTTCTCAGTACGCTTATGATAGACTTTGGCGGAATTTGGCACAAAATATTCAGCATAATTTACGCCTGGATGCTTACAATCATGTGCAAGAATTAGATTCAGCTTACTTTGAAGAAAGCAGCACTGGTGGCTTGATGTCTATCTTGAATGATGATATTAACCAATTAGAAGATTTTTTGAATTATGGAGCCAATGACATTATTCAAATTAGCACTTCCATCATCATTTTAATTGGCGGTGCTTTCTTGATTCTACCTCCTTCTATTAGCCTCGCAGTAATGTTGCCAATGCCATTTATTGTTTGGGGTTCCTTTACTTATCAAAAGCGTCTAGAAGATCGTTATGCTGATGTCCGAGAAAAAGTAAGTTTTCTGAATTCACGACTAGCAAATAATCTCAGTGGGATTAATACAATTAAAAGTTTCACTGCTGAAGAATATGAAAGTGCTAGATTAGCAGGAGAAAGTGAAGCATATAGAAAGAGTAATATCAAAGCAATTAAACTTTCTGCGGCATTTATTCCTTTAATCAGAATGCTAGTTCTAATAGGGTTCACAGCCTTACTATTTTGGGGAGGTATGGCAACATATGCTGGTACGATATCTATTGGTAATTACAGTGTTTTACTTGTTTTAGTACAGAGATTATTGTGGCCTTTAGTAACATTGGGGGAAATCTTTGACAAATATCAAAGGTCAATGGCTTCTACCAATCGTGTCATGAATTTATTAGATACTTCTATCAACATTATTAGGGGAAATATATCTTTACCTATTGATAAAATAAATGGTGAAATTGATTTCCAGCAAGTCACTTTTGCTTATCACAATAGAGAGCCAGTAATTACAAATTTATCTTTACATATACCCGCAGGTAAGACTACTGCAATTGTTGGTTCTACAGGTTCTGGTAAAAGCACTTTAGTGAAATTATTATTGCGATTTTATGACATTTCTTCAGGAAGAATTACTATTGATGGTATTGATATTCAACAATTAAATTTAGGTGATTTGCGTCGTAGTATCGGCTTAGTCAGTCAGGATGTATTCTTATTTCATGGGACTGTTGCTGAAAATATCGCCTACGGCACTTTTGATGCTACCGATAGACAAATAATTGAAGCTGCAAAAATTGCCGAAGCCCATGATTTTATTATGCAGCTACCCCAAGGTTATGAGACAATAGTTGGCGAACGAGGTCAAAAATTATCTGGTGGACAACGCCAAAGAATTGCCATCGCCAGGGCTGTTTTGAAAAATCCGCCGATATTAGTTTTAGATGAAGCCACATCAGCAGTAGATAATGAAACCGAAGCTGCTATTCAACGTTCTTTAGAAAGAATCACTGTTAATCGAACAACGATCGCGATCGCTCATCGTCTCTCCACTATCCGCAATGCTGATTGCATTTATGTCATGGAATATGGGACGTTAATTGAGTCGGGAACTCATAAAGAATTGTTGGATAAGAACGGAATTTATGCTAATTTGTGGCGAGTACAGTTGGGGGTGCATCGTCATAGACAAGAACTTGTACAACAGGATAGTCTGTCTGTTGATGATAAGCAGCAATTGCTGCCGCCTACAATACTTGGTAATGATTGAAGATTGGGGGACGCATTGATACACTCCTCAAACAGCACTCAGATCACTTAAGAGCCTCTACAAAAAGTACTACTTTTGTCAACTACTTTTACTAGACTGGCTCTCTAGGTGCAAGATTTCAGTAAACAAACTCCCAGATAAAATGTAAAAGTTAAAACATGTAACAAATTTTTTATCCTGTTGTACGGTATTTTCCTTGTTACTTATATTGAGCTGTTTAAAGTCTTGGAGTCAGCTATTGACCCCAAATAATGCGATCCATCACGCTATTTATAGCCTGCTGTTTAACCGCTATGCTTCTGGGCTACTTACTCAAGCGATTGACTAAGGATGTTCACAAAATACCCTATGTGTCAACAAAAACACATTTGCCAGAATCAACAATTGCGGAAGATACAGCACAATCGTTACCAGTAGTAACGGTAGACTATCTGTTACCAACAACTTCTGATCAAGCTCATAAATCTGTACCAAAGATTGTGGAGGATAAATTTATGATTAACGTCTCAATGCTGCAAGACGAACTGCAAAACTTCGTGTCTGCTACCTCTGATATTCAAGGTGCGGCTTTAGTAAGTCCAGATGGCTTGGCTTTGGCTTCTGTGTTACCCGGTGGGATGGATGAAGAACGGACTGCTGCTATGTCTGCATCTATGCTGTCGTTAGGTGAACGCATCGGCCACGAACTAGTTCGTGGGAATGTAGAGCGTATCGTTGTAGAAGGAGAAAAAGGCTACGGTGTGTTAGTTGCTTGTGGTAGTGATGCAGTTTTACTAGTACTTGCTAGCGCAGGTGTCAAACAAGGCTTACTGTTTCTAGAGGTCAAACGTGCTGTTGCTAGAATTGCGCCTCTGTTAGCCTGACTAGGAACATAAAACAGTCCTTACACCAGTGTTTGGATTACTAATTTTGTATCTTTAAAGATTGCTATCTCAAATTGCATTCAATTGTACAGGAGCATCACATATGTTACGTCCTATCTTAGGAGATTTTAGCAGTATTGTCTGTTTTAAGGCAGCAATTATAGGTATGGAAGAGGCTTTGGGTGAAAAAGCAACTGCGATCGCCTTAACTGCGGCGGGTCGTTATCGTGGTAAAACTTTAGCTCAAGAGTTAAACCTAGCAAACTCCTCGATGTCCTTAGAGCAACTAGCCGACAAACTTGATTATGTTTTCGGCAAGGATGGCACTCGTCTGTGTATAGTCGAGAAAATTGTCCAAGAAGATAATGAGATCATCAAGGTATATACATCAGAAACTTTATGTTCCGCGGACGAACCTCAAGATTCAAAGCGTAAGTGTACCTACACCCTTGGTGCTATTTGGGGTGTACTAGAAATCGCTTTGAATCACCGACTGCAAGGTAAGCATACCGAATCTGTATTGCGTGGTGGCAAATACGATGTATTTGAATTTAACAAATTGTCATAGGTTAGTTGTTTAGCTGTTAGTTGATGTCGCTTACTAATAATTCACACCTGGTGCATTCTGCCATATAAGTATCTTTGTGTTCCAATTAATGCCGCAATAGACCATACCATTCAAAGTTTTTGATTGGGAATCCGTTTGCAGGGCTGAGTTTAGTCAACCCACATTTTTATTTACAAGCTTGAAACCATCGTTTTATAAGCATCTTGAAGACTAAAGTCTCAGATACACTTAACAAAATAGTGCTTAATCTGACAGCTAAAACTGCGTTTTTATTGATAATTAATGATTTACTAATAAAGCTTAAAAATAAACTGAGTAAATGCTCTCATAAATGTTTATAAATATCTCGGCAATAAATAAAAGGGGCTAGGGAATTAGAGCAAGCGATAATTTTTCCAAAAGACTTTAAAAGTCAGTATCAGTAGAAATTTGGGCGTTGCTGAATGCGGTATGAATCTGAATGTAGAGACACGATATATCGTGTCTCTACAAAGATTTTGGCATTATGCAAAATCATTTTCATACATGAAATCAGCAATGCCGAAATTTGAAAGCAAATCCATAGAATTTACTTGAGATTAATACTCTCACTTAAATTAAGAAGCATTTCTTATTTGTTAATAAAATTAAGCAAAAAGTTCACATTTTAGTTATACAGTTTACATATAGCAGTTCTATCAGATGAGTGTACATCCTAAAACTTGAAAGGATTTAGATATGAAGTTTAGGTTTACCTCACTAGTATAGAAAGCGCTATATTACTTCTGTGGCTGCGAAAGCTTAATCATAAGTAAAAATAAAAAAGTATGTATAAAACTTGCCGCAAGCACAGCTATAAATTATCAGGGTGCAAGTTTGAAAAAAATAGCTTTTTATAATACTTGAAACAATGAGTCTACATAGTTTTTTAACAGATTTCTCCTTGGCTGAATTGTTTCAGATCGTAGACCAAGGAAGAAAATCTGGTTGTTTAGTAGTTTGTAATTTACTATACGATCCTGCTTCAGTAGGTCAATCTCGATATTACTTTATTTGGTTCCGAAAAGGATGTATTGTTGCTGCGGCTAATTGTTTAAATGGCGAAGGTTTAATGAGTCAAATAAAACAACGCAAGTGGATAAAGCCACAAATAATAGATGAATATTATGCGATCGCACCAGCAACAATACCCTTTGGTTTACATCTCAAAACAGCAGGAGTATTGAATGCTGAACAATTAAATTTACTATTTGCCAGCCAACTACGGCAAATTCGGGAGCTTTTTGAAATTCAAAAGGGTGTATTTAGACTGGATAGTAAAGCAACTATTCCTGGAAAAGAAATGACAGGGTTAAGTTTAAGCGCCATTGAAGTTGCTCTGATGGCTCTAAGAACGCTAAAAAACTGGGATATTTTAGCTGATGCTCTCCCAGATATTAATTCGGCGATATGTAGCATTACCCAAAACAAACCCAATATTCACTTAAAACCTTTAGAATGGCAGGTATGGGAATTTGCAAACGGTACTATTTCTTTAGGTGCGATCGCTAATCACCTGAATCAGCTACCAAGTTTAGTTCAGCAAGCAGCTTTCCGGCTTAAGATAGCTGGTTTGATTGAAGAAATTCCTCTTGAGACATCTATTCCAGAATTGAATGATTACCCTTTAAATGTTAACAGCGTAGACTCCTCTGTTTTACTAAGTCAAAAATCCCCAGAATCAGAAATGACTACGCTCAGTACTTCGTTTTTGCACAATCTGGTTGGGTACTTAAAAAATAAAGTAGAAGTGTGATACCGTTTCCCAAAAATCCTGACACATATTAAATTTACTGTAAGGGCATACGGCGGTACGCCCCTACCCATGTATTTGTATGATCAAAAAAGTGAAAGTAGTGTGAAATATGCAGTTAGAACTTGATCATGTCTTTGTCTGTGTTGATCCACAAGCACCGGAAGCAGAAGTTCTCAAAGCTTTTGGACTTCAAGAAGGAAGACGTCGCACTCATCACGGTCAGGGTACTGCAAATGTTTGCTTTTTCTTTCACAATGCTTATTTAGAGTTACTGTGGCTGAATGATACTAACGAAATTCAGTCTCCAGTTGTTCAAGCTACAGGTTTATGGGAACGCTGTCGTTGGAAACAAACTCAGGCTTGTCCATTTGGTATTTCTTTGCGTACACTAATACCAGGTTCACAACTACCATTCCCAACCTGGGATTATTATGCACCTTTTTTACCACAGGGAGCTGCTATCCCTATTATTACCAAAAAGAACAATTTAGCAGAACCTCTGATTTTTATTTCGCCTGCGACTCAAAAACCTGCAAATTATCAGTTAGACAAACGTCAACCTTTGGATCACCAACCTCCATTAAATGAAATGACAGCAGTGCGAGTTTTTTTACCTGGAGAGCAAAATTTATCCACCGAAGTGACAAAACTAATTGAAGAAGGATTGATCAATTTTCACTTAGGCAATCGCAACCAACTCGAATTAGAATTTGATCATGGCAAGGAAGGTAAACTATATCGTTTTGACTCAACACTGCCGCTAGTAATTAAATGGTGAATGTGTTTATAGCACTATATCTTTACCTTGCTCGGTGAAACGAACATCTTTAATTCCCCATTGTGGGTTACTTGTGAGGGTTTTACGGAGACTACCAAATAAAGCAAATTGTTCACAACTCGATAGAGAAGTGATTTGACGTTGGGAATTGGGAGTGAGTCGTAAATCTACTGTAGCGACACCGTTTTTAATATTGACTCGATACCCAGAAAAGCTAAAGTCACCGTTATCCCGTTGATCTAAAATTTTACCTACCGCGCCTGTCACAGGTTCCTGTGCTGGTACTGTCGTTTTTTGGGGTATGAGTTCTTGACATTGTGCATCACTTGTGTATAGAGTGACATTCACAGTTTTATCTGTGATAGGTGATTCACTGTTGGGTTGAACGTTGAGCCTAGCTGCACTTTGAGTTGGTGATTGTGTAGCGGTTGCAGTGGTTTCACTGTTTGGAGTTGGTGATGTTGTGATGTTTAACTTAGCTTCATCAGTAGAATTAGAACTACAACTGCCAAGACTAGCAGCTATTGCCAAAACTATTACAGAGAAAATATATTTCTTGCTAGCGTTGATAACTTTGTTCATGATTTTTAGCCCTGGTTTCTTTTATTAAATTCAGCTTGACTACTAGTAAATCAGCATAAATTTAACAGAAAAAGCAGGAATTAAGAAAGATCATTTGTTCAGATCCCCGACTTCTTTGAGAAGTCGGGGATCTTAGGAATGCTATAGCAAATAACTACTCACAACTAAATAATAAATACCTAAGTCTTAAAAAAAATAAACATAATTCTTTTGAATCATACTTAAGGTAGAAGTGTTTATATCCAGAGGAAGTACCAGTTTGAAAAACTACTGGCTAGGGTGAAGAAGTAATCACATTTCCCGGGCAAAAGGAAGTGTGTAATTGAGTGAAAGTGAGGGAAATATTTATGTTTACCATTACAGAATTGGCTCTGAAATGGTGTCCCTTAGATTTTGGATTAGTACCGATTAATTTTGCTCAGGCGCTTGTCATTCCAGAAGAAGCAACTCTTGTTTTTTCTGGACCAAAGTTTTTGGTAGCATTCCTAGCAGGATTAGTCATGGCGTTTGCTTTCCAATTACTATTAACAAACTTTTCTGTAGCTATAGGAATTTCATCGGGAGTAGATTTAGATGCTGATGAATCAGAAAGTTTGGGGAGTACAATTCGCAAAGTAGAAGCTAAAGTTGGTTGGTGGGCGCTAATAACTGCAACTATTGCATTATTTAGCGCTTCTTTTTTAGCAGTGAAACTTAGTTTTATCAGCAGTGCTTTTTTCGGAGCTATTATTGGTGTAGTCATTTGGTCTGCCTACTTTTCAATATTAATGTGGCTCGGTTCAAATGCGGTCGGTTCTTTAATTGGTTCCGTGATCACTACTGTGAATTCTGGTTTACAAGGACTGATGGGTGTAGCAGGTACAGCTATTGGTTCTAACGTAGCGAAAAGCCAGATGATTTCGACTGCGGAAGATATTACAGCCACAGTACGTCGGGAATTAGCATCAGGTTTTAATCCTGACAGTATCCGCAATACATTACAAAGTTCTTTAGCTTCTGTACAATTACCACAATTAAATCTAAAAGAAATTCGTGGTCAATTTGATAAACTTCTGCGTGAATCTGATTTACAATCTGTTGCTAATAGTGATTTACTGCAAAATATTAATCGCCAGACTTTTGTTGATTTAATCAGTAGCCGCACAGATTTTCCCAAAGCAGATATAAATAAAATTGCCGACCAATTCCAAGCAGCTTGGGAGCAAGTTTTAAAGCGCAAAAATCCGACACAACAGGTAATTAATTTGCTCAAACAAGCTAGTCCTGAAGAGTTGAAATCTGAAAATTTTGGTGAACGACTTCAGGAATGGGTAACAGCAGATGGAGGTAATGGTAAGCAAAGTAATAGTGTAATGAAGCAAGCTTTTCAATATGGCTTAACTGCTGCTGTACCTGCTGTTGTCAACAGGTTAGACTTCTCTGAAATAGATGTGGATAAAATCAGTCATCAACTGGAAGATTTAAAAGACAAAGTTCAGGAAGTTGATGTTGAGAAAATAACTTCCCAATTAAAACAACTCAGAGATCAAGCAAACAAACAAATAACTCAAAGATTACCAGGACTACCTTACAATACTGTTAAGGCAGATGTAGAAGATTACATCCTGTATTCTTTACCTTGGCATTTCAATCGCATTACGATCGCAGACGAATTCAAAAATGTCATCTATGATCCAAATGCTGATCCTGGAACAGTCCGCCGCGAATTAGAGGAAATTAAGCCGGAATATCTGACTAGTTTGCTTTCGAGACGCGATGATATTAGTGAAGCAAGAATCCAGGAAATTTCTGAACAACTAGAAAACATTCGCCAGGAAGTTTTAGAAACAGTCCGTCAAGCTCAAACACGGGAAAAATCCCAAGATACACGTACGCGCATTGAAAATTATCTGCGTTCTACTGCTAAAGAAGAACTCAATTTAGAAGGTATTGAGCGAGATTTTGCAACGCTGTTGGAAGATCCAGAAGCTGGTTTTGAAGAATTAAGTCAGCGCCTTTCCCCATTCAATCGTGATACATTGGTGCAGTTACTCCAGCAACGTGAAGATATCAACGAACAGGAAGCAAATAATATTGTTGATCAACTCGAAAGTACTCGCGATCGCGTTTTGAATCGTGCTACAGAACTGCAAGAACAAGCAAGAACCCAAGCTGCTCAACTGCGACAAAGGGTAGAAGACTATCTGCGGAACACCAACAAAGAGGAACTCAACCCAGAAGGTATCAAGCGCGATTTTAGAACGCTGCTAGAAGATCCGCAAGCAGGAATTTCGACTTTACGATCAAGATTATCGCAATTTGACCGCGATACACTAGTAAAATTACTGAGTCAACGGCAAGATTTGAGTGAACAACAGGTTAATCAAATCCTCGATAACTTGGAACAAGTACGCCATAATATCTTGCAAGCACCACAAAAATTAGCTGATCAAGCAAAAGAACAATACCTACAAACTGCAAGAGCGATCGCACAATATCTTCGCAATACTAATTTGGAAGAACTCAACCCAGAAAGTATCCAGCAAGATTTAGAAAAATTACTCGAAAATCCCCAAGAAGGTGCTTTAGCTTTACGCGATCGCCTCTCGCAAATGGATCGAGAAACTCTAGTCAAATTGCTGACTCAGCGAGGAGACTTAAGTGAAGAAGATGTCAATCGTATTATTGACCAAGTACAACAAGCTATTGGTAAAATTGTTAGAGCGCCACGACGCTTGGCAAACCGCACTACTAAACAAGTTCTAGATTTTGAAGCTAATCTCGAAAACTATCTGCGGAATACCAATAAAGAAGAACTCAACCCAGAGGGTATCAAACGAGATTTACAATTATTGCTGCAAGATCCCCGCACAGGAGTTGGGAGTTTGAGCGATCGTCTAGCCAAAATTGATCGTTCGACACTTGTGGTGCTGCTGTCTCAACGTGAGGATATTTCAGAAACAGAAGCCAATCAAATTGTGGATCAAATTGAATCTGTTCGCAACTCGATTGTCGAACAATATCAGCAACTCCAGCAAAGGTTACAATCAATAATTGATGGGATTTTTGCTAGAGTGCGTAACTATCTTAATTCCCTGGATCGTCCCGAACTTAATTATGAAGCAATCCAGCAAGACTTTGCCAAATTATTTGATGATCCCCAAATGGGTTTGGAAGCGTTACGCGATCGCCTCAGTCAATTTGATCGTGATACCCTAGTTGCGATCCTCAGTTCTCGTGAGGATATTTCCCAAGAACAAGCTAATCAGATTATCGACCGAATTGAAGTGGCAAGAGATAGCGTTCTCCATCGTGCTGAACGTATCCAACAAGAAGTTAACAAACGCCTTGCTACACTCAAAGAACAAACCAAAAAGCAAGCAACAGAAACAAGAAAAGCCGTTGCAGATGCAGCGTGGTGGTTATTTAATACTGCTTTTGCTTCTCTAGTTGCTTCTGCGATCGCTGGTGCTTTAGCAGTCACTCAATTTTAGATTTTGGAATAATTATTGCTAAGGTCCCCGACTTTTTAAAAAAGTCGGAGACCTATAACCCAATTTTACCTATGACGAGAACCACCATTACGGCGTTGTTTGTGTCTTGCAACAGCTTTGCGCTTTTCTTTTTCTAATGGAGTCTCAAAGTGACGCTTTTTCCTCATATCTTGGAATATACCAGCTCTGGAAACTTGGCGCTTGAATCGTCGCAAGGCTGATTCAATCCCTTCATTTTCTCCTAATACTACTTGCGTCATTCTAATTACTCCTCGTATGGGTGGATATTTTGCATGAAAAAAGAAAAAACATTCCAGCAGAGTTGAGTCATTTTTTTGATCTGCTGGAGACTCTAAAATTTAAAATTTTTTATATAATGATTTAGTAACGACGATTGTTGCGGCCGCTGTCACCCCAATTTCCACCACCAGAAGAATAACTTCTTGGACTACTTCTTTCTGGACGAGGTCTAGCTTTGTTAACTTTTAAATCTCTTCCCATCCATTCAGCACCATCTAGCGCTTCAATAGCACGCTCTTCTTCTTCATCTGATTCCATTTCGACAAAAGCAAAACCACGCAGACGTCCGGTTTCACGATCTGTAGGTAGTTGAACTTTCTTAACTGTACCATATTCAGCAAAAACTTCCCTCAAGTCTTCTTCCCTAACCTGATAGGATAAGTTACCGATATAAATAGACATAGGGCATCTCCCAATCATTTGCTGTAGAGAGTTAGATTCGGAGAGACGCTTCTAAAAAATCAAAACGAATTTCTCAACCGAATATAAATCCTGTTACTGGGAGTATAACAAAAAAATCCTATGGTCACATCGCTGAATAAACAAATGTGCTTGGCATAAAATCTAGATTGTCTTAAGTTAATTTAAGCATATTTATCTGACTTAAGGGAAGGTTTGATGAGAATTAAGTTTTACACGGGGACACGGGAAATTTTTAATGTTAGATAGTGCAGGCTAAAAAATATTTGTGCCAAAGGTCTAATATTGCTGCTAGTATTAACGAAGCTATTGATACTTTTGCAAAAAATATTTATTTACCTCCTGTCGAAGAAGGAAATTATCTGGCATTTAGAAATTGGCATAATTCAAATAAGTTTCACATCAACGCCATATTTGTGCAACAAAAACTTCACAATGAGTATCTAGATTGGAAGTAACTTTAGAGATACTTCGTACAAAAAATGTTACAAGAACCACGCGATCGCGACAATTTATCAAACAACTTTTCCTTGTCTTCATCTACCGAAAAACCCCGTCGAATCACACCTTGGCGCAGAGCAGCTGTGAATTTATCGCTAGTATTGCTCGGTTCTGGAATGACATTTGCTGGCGGATATGTGGCCAATAACCACCAGCAAATGTCTAAGGATGCAAGTAATTTGGCGGTGACACCAGCTAATGCTGCTCTACCCTTACCAGTAAGCAACGATCCAAACTTTGTCACAAATGTTGTTCAAAAAGTTGGCCCCGCAGTAGTACGAATTGATTCTGCGAGAACCGTCAAAACTCGCTTACCAGAGGAATTTGACGATCCGTTCTTCCGCCGCTTTTTCGGGGGACAACTACCATCATCACCACAACAACGAGTAGAACGTGGCACTGGTTCAGGTTTTATTATTAGTGGTGATGGTCGCATCCTCACTAATGCTCACGTCGTTGATGGTGCAGATACGGTAAAAGTGACACTCACAGATGGACGTAGTTTTAACGGAAAGGTGTTGGGTAAAGACGAATTGACCGATATAGCAGTTGTTAAAATTCAAGCAAATAATCTGCCAACCCTAGCAATGGGCAATTCTGAGCAATTACAACCCGGACAATTAGCGATCGCGATCGGTAATCCCTTGGGGTTAGATAATAGCGTCACTACAGGAATTATCAGTGCTACCGGGCGCAACAGCAGTTTAATTGGTGCTAGTGATAAACGAGTAGACTATATTCAAACAGACGCAGCAATTAACCCTGGTAACTCCGGCGGTCCCTTGTTAAATGATCGTGGTCAAGTAATTGGCATGAATACAGCTATTATTCAAGGGGCGCAAGGAATCGGATTTGCCATTCCCATCAACACAGCTCAACGCATAGCCGAACAACTCATTACTACAGGGAAAGCCCAACATCCTTACTTAGGCATTCAAATGATCGGATTGACACCAGAGTTAAAGCAGAGTCTCAACTCAGACCCCAACATTAATTTAAGCGTCAATGAAGATCAAGGCGTATTAGTTGTCAAAGTTATGCCTAATTCACCAGCAGCAACAGCAGGTATACGTGCTGGTGATGTAATTCAAAAACTCAACGGTGAAACCGTAAAAGATGCTAGCAGCATTCAAAAAGCAGTAGATAATAGCCAAATCGGTGGAAACTTACGCATCGAATTGCGCCGTCAAGGTCAAACCGTCAATTTAGCCGTACAACCAGGTGCATTTCCCACTGCAATGAATTAATTTAACAACAAAAGGCACACTTGGATACTACGCTTTCTGTAAATGATACAGTTCCTTGTGTGCCTTGTTTTTGTTGTAACTACTTTTGTGTCAACTTATCTAAGGTAAATTTATTTATATTTTTAACCACTAGCGCCAAAATCATAAACCACAGTACTTTTGAATGCGTGACTTCCAACGTAGCAGTGCTAGATCATATAAAACACTAATCCAAATGCAGAGATTGCAACCAGCACAGGAACCGCAGTGCTAAATTCAAATTGTCTTGTTTTGAAAGTTTGTAAACAGTGTATGGGAATAACAAGCGGCCAGAAGATCGTAGCGATCGCCAACATTACTAAAGATAAAAACGTATCTTCGGGGGAATTAGCAGGATGACGAAAATGAAATCTTAACCAGTTCACTAAAAAATAGCAGGTCATCAATAGGTAACTAATAACCAAAGCTAATTGAACCTTGTTCATCTTGGATTCTCCTTAATTTATCTTAAAAGCCAGCGAAACCAATTAAATTTATTCATTACATATAGGATTCCTATTTAATTGTTGTTGGCGTAGCCTGCACTCTGCGCTTACATAACTCAGTACAATTTCTGCTCCCCGTTCCCTGCTTCCCGTTACCCTTATCCCCAGGCCCCACCTTCCTCGTTCCTTAGCTCAACCAGTAAGTTCATAAACCAAAGCGGATTCCTATAGTTTACATACTTTAATTGGCGTTAATTAAATGTTAGAAAAAATACTGTTATTTTTATCACTTACATTCTAAATTAAAATTTTATTCGTAGATAAATGTTAGTAGAGTTACTCAGATAGATAAATCAGTATAAGTACTGATTTTTGATTCCTATAACCAAAGAAGTTATTGCATAGCAATCTTAAATTAGTTGTGAAAATTGAGATGTCAGATCTCCGACTTATACCATCCGAGAAACCACCCTACGAGTGTATACAAGAAGTCGGGGATCTTGTTGTTTACAAATGATTTAGGAATGCCATAGCACTCTTTAGTAATCATTTTGTCCTTTTTCTCTATGAAAAAAGCAATATCAGGTTTGTCTTTTTTTTCGCTAGGGATTCATGTTCTCTAGCAATTGTACAAATGTTGCATACAAGTTCCATTTAAGTATCTCAATAGCATAATATAAGTAACAATCAAATTTGATAGGACAAGATGTCAACGACTCATGGCTAAAGCCGATGATGCTCTCTAGCTATGCAAGCTGGAAGTTTAAGTGATGTGATTGAACGTATGGCAAGCGAAAATCTACCCAAGTCTGAGTAGTAATGGGTAGCTTTGTTTAGAAATTAGGTTACAGTTGCACACCCTCTGCTTTAAAAAACCCTACGATTTCACGCCAAGCCGTACTAAGGTTCTTCATGATCTCAAGCGATAGCGCAAATGTTGCACATGAGTTGCATTTAAGGATCTCAGCAGTATAATATGTGTAACAATCTAAGTTAATAGGAGAAGACTTCAAAATTTTATGAGTTCAGCAATATTATTCCTCTCTTTATGCACTATATATATGTCAAATCCAGTGTTGCATAAAGTTGCATCAAAATTGCATAGAACTTGTAATTTATAATATAATATGCTTAAGACATCTAACTTGATTAAACAAAAAATATAATCATAAGTAACTAACTTTTTCAAGGGGGTATTATAAAAAATCAATATAATCATATTGAATAAATTACATAGAATATTCTGAATAAAAATCTCTCTTAGTGTAGTTGTAAAAGTAAGAAAAACTGAAAAATAAGTCATAAGATTCATGATACTTGCATTCAATTAAACAAAGTTATATTGCTGTTTAGTTTGAGAAAGCAGATAAACCCATAAATAATAAACTATTAGCTTAAAACAACTGATTTTTCTTGTTTTATTTGAGTTTTATTTTATATAAATAAATAATATAGACAGGTAAATTTTCTAAGTAATATTTACAGCGCTATTGACCAAAATTACTTGTTTTTATATTTCAAATACTTAGTTTTTTTCATGAATAGCTTATTATTATTATAAATAGATCTAAAAAGTTATGTATAAAAACACACTTTAAATATTTTTTAAACGCTCTTAGTTAGAAAAATAATTCTAAACAGTTTATACAAAAAATTAGTCAATCATATAAAAATTATTTTACGTGCGATCGCTTGTATTAAATATAACTTTATTATTACAATTGATGAAAAGCCTTTGTATATCTATTTTTTGTGAAACCAAAGTAAATATTAAAAATAAACTTGTTTTCATATTTTATAAAATCTAATACAAGCTGTTTAGCGAAAAACACGAGCATAAAAAAAAAGTGGCCCTAATAAACAGCTAAAGATTTTTATGATAGTCTTGAAAAGTGTTGATAAATTATTTCTGTTCATAGAGCAATACATCCAAGACTTAAACATTTCCTCTTTTTTACAAAATAGTTTTGACTGTCTATTCTCAGAGTGCGGTGTCTGTAGTGTCTACCAAACTTTATTCTGCGAGTAGGCTAGATAGTTTTTGCTAATCTTAACCCTTCAGTTTTCATGTTTTTTGCATGTTTGGATAAAAATAATCTGGTAAATTCAGAATTGCCGAATGATGAAATATTAAGCAATATTCTTATAATTAGTTTTTTGTTCTATCAAGTCATGTAATTTGATCTAATGTGTTTTTTGCTTAATTGATAATCGATACTCATTTGATGCTACAGAGCAAGCAGATTTATCTGTGGAGCCAACCAAAATCCAAAGTCCAAAATCCAAAATTGTTTGATATCCAGCCCAGATACTTGTTCAGAATGCGCTAGAGGTTTTTAAAGGTATGAATTTTTTATTTCTAATTTCTCACTATTTAATACAAAAAATATTAAATATTTTAGTGCGTAAATTTCTGAGGCTGAGAAATCGACACTTTTTGATTTTTGATATTATTATTTTTTCAATTACACCATTATTAGCTCTTTGCTTGCGTTTAGATGGACAACTGATTTTAGAAGCATACACACCAGATATAGTAAATGCCATAATAATTTTTTTAATAGTAAAACTGAGTATTTTTTGGTATTTTGGTTTTTATAGGCGTTATTGGCGTTATGCCAGTATTGAGGAACTAACATATATAGCTGTACTAGTAACAGCTATAGTTGTCATCCAAACTTTCTCATTTCATATTATTTACTACATACCATATATTGCCCTCAAAAAACTTCCACAATCACTACCATTCATTGATGGATTACTTTCATGCATTTTTATTGGGATGTTACGTTTTAGTATGAGAATTGTAGAAAGGATATGGCAAGGGCGTACATTATTTAACTCACGAGAACGAGTACTGGTAATTGGTGCTGGGAATGCAGGGGTTTCCCTAGTGCAAGAAATGCAAAGGAATCCCCAACTCAGTTTTTATCCTGTTGCCTTTATTGACGACGATCCAAGTAAATTACATGCACACATTCGCGGTATACCTGTAGTTGGCGATCGCTATAAAATTCCTGATGCTGTAAAGTCTCTACACATCCACAAAGTTATCATTGCCATGCCTACGGTTGCAGGAAATATCATTCGGGAAATAGTCAATATTTGCAACAGCAAAGGAATTCAAACCTTTACTTTACCAGGCATACATGAAATCTTGAATGGTCGCGTACGTGTAGATAGCATTCGGGATGTCCGAATAGAAGATTTGCTCAGACGCGAACCCGTGCAGACAGATATTGAACAAGTTGCCAAATTTTTGCATGGTAAGAAAGTATTGATTACTGGTGCGGGTGGATCAATTGGTAGCGAACTTTGCCGTCAAATTTTTAAGTGTCGTCCTGCTGAAATGATGCTTGTGGGACATGGTGAAAATTCTGTATTCAATATCCAACAAGAACTAGATCAACTTGCTCAAAGCCTCAAAAAGGATGGGGAATCCCTAGAAAATATCCCTCATATTTTCTGCTTCATTGCAGATATCCGCTTTCGCCATCGAATACAACATGCTTTTGAGCGATTCTCAGCAGACGTGATTTTTCACGCTGCGGCTCATAAACATGTCCCCCTTATGGAATTAAACTCTCCAGAAGCAATCACTAATAACGTCTTGGGAACAAAAAACTTGTTAGATCTCGCTCTGCAATATGATGTCAAACATTTTGTGATGATTTCCACAGATAAGGCTGTTAATCCCACCAATATTATGGGAGCTAGTAAAAGAGTCGCTGAAATGTTGGTATTACAAGCTGGTAGAAAAAGCAGTAAGCATTATGTCGCTGTACGTTTTGGGAATGTTTTGGGTAGCCGTGGGAGTGTTGTTCCCACCTTCAAAAAACAAATTGCCGCAGGTGGACCAGTAACCGTTACTCATCCTGAAATTCGTCGTTATTTCATGACTATCCCAGAAGCTGTTCAACTTGTTTTGCAGGCTGCTGTTCTTGGTAACACTGGTGAAGTCTTGATGCTCAATATGGGTCAACCAATCAAAATTGTTGACTTAGCAAAGGAATTAATTCGTCTTTCGGGATATGAAGTTCGTAAAGATATTGAAATCGTATACACAGGGTTACGACCAGGAGAAAAGTTATTTGAAGAATTATTAGTTACAGGAGAAGAATATGAACCAACTGAACACGAGAAATTATTGATTGTGAAGAATGCTAGTCAGATTGTTCCAGAAAATTTAGATGCCACAGTAGAAGCTTTGTGTCAAGCATCAGTAAAAAACGATGTTTACTCTATCATATTTTTGCTCCAGCGAATAGTGCCAGGATATAACCCTAAAACTTTAGAAAAACATTTATCAAATGCGTCAAGAAGTAGTGATGTCATGGCAAATTTCAATGGAAATATTTGGTCAAGAATTAAGCCAGAAGGTTCCTGATAATTTGGATGTTCAGCTCCCCGACTTATTATAGAAGTCGAGGAGCTATAACTCCTCAGACTACTAGTCAACCATATTTATAATTATTTAAAAGTAGCAAATTTATGCAGTTTCAAATAAATCAAGATATACAACCTCAAATAAAGCTTTCAAAAAAAGTGCAATTAATGCTGTGCTGTCCGTTATGTCATAGCCAGTTAGAACTGGGTCGCGAAGATTATCAATGTCAAAACCCTGAATGTAAAGTTCTGTTTCCCATCAAAAATGGTATCCCAATTTTAATTGATGAAAAATCAAGTATATTTTCCATTGAAGATTTTCTGAATGAGCGTAATACATTTTTTGATTTATCCCCAAAAAATAAGCTTTTGGAAGCTTTAAAAAGCTTGATACCTGAGATTAGCTTAAACATAAAATCTAGAAAAAACTACAAACATTTTGCAGAAATATTACTTTCTCTTTCTAGTCATCCCAAAGTTTTAGTGATTGGTGGTAGCATTTTGGGTAAAGGAACAGAAGCAATAGTAGATAATCCTAAGATAGAGTTAGTTGAAACTGATGTTTCCTTTGGATCTCGCACAACCATAATTTGTGATGCTCATAGTATTCCATTTGCAAATAATTCATTTGATGGTGTAATAGTACAAGCTGTATTAGAACATGTTGTTGATCCGTGGCAATGTGTAGAAGAAATTCATAGAGTACTAAAAGATGATTGTTTAGTCTATGCTGAAACCCCATTTATGCAACAAGTGCATGGAGGTTGCTATGACTTTACTCGGTTTACTTATTTAGGACATCGTCGCCTGTTTAGAAAATTTGAGGAAATTGATAGTGGAGCGGTATGTGGTTCAGGAATGGCATTAGCTTGGTCTTACTATTATTTCCTTTTGAGTTTTACAAATTCAAAATTTTGGAGAAAGCTAATTACATTTTTTGTCAGACTAACAGCATTTCCATTAAAATATTTCGATTGTTTCTTGATTGCTCGATTTGGTACTCTTGATGCAGCTTCAGCATTTTATTTTATTGGTAAGAAAAGCAAGCAAATTCTTACAGATCAAGAATTAATCAAACTTTATAAAAGAGCTAACTAAAGTTAGAAGATTGTAAGCCATGCAACAGCTAAAGCCACTAACATTACGTCGCAACTTTTCCTGGACATTTATTGGTAATGCTATCTATGCAACTTGTCAGTGGGGGATGCTAGTAGTCATGGCTAAACTCGGTAGTCCAGAGATATTAGGACAGTTTACCTTGGGGCTAGCAATAACAGCACCCGTGATGTTGTTTACAAACCTCCATTTGCGAAGTGTTCAAGCTACAGATGCTAGACACCAATATGTATTTGGGGATTACCTGGGTCTGAGACTGATTTCTACAGTTTTGGCGCTTTTGATGATTGCATTAATTACTTTGTCCGCAGGATACCGTTGGCAAACATCTTTAGTTATCTTGTTGATTGGTCTGGCTAAAGCATTCGAGTCTATCAGTGATGTGTTTTATGGGCTAATTCAACAGCACGAACGGATGGATCGCATTGCGATATCACTAATGATTAAAGGCTCTTTATCGCTTTTACTACTAGGTTTTGGAGTATATATATCGGGAAACTTGCTGTGGGGAGTAGCAGGGTTGGTTGTTGCCTGGGGTATGGTTCTGTTCATCTACGACATTGGTAGCGGTGCCTTGATACTCAATCAGACTCCACAAGCTCGATGTCATCTGAGAACACTCACAAAGCTAGTTTCGCTCTCTATACCTCTGGGGTTTGTGATGATGCTAATTTCACTCAATACCAATATTCCTCGTTACTTCATTGAGCAAATTTTGGGCGAACGGGAACTGGGAATTTTTGCAGCCTTAGCTTACTTGATGGTAGTAGGAGGCATGGTGGTGAATGCGTTAGGAGAGTCAGCTAGTCCCAGGCTAGCCAAATATTATGCAGTGGGAGATAGTACGGCGTTTTGCCAGTTGCTTTTCAAGCTGGTAGGAATCGCTGCCATACTGGGTCTAACAGTTGTACTCATAGCCATTGTTGCTGGTAGGCAGATCCTGACTCTTTTATATCGACCAGAGTATGCTGAGCAGGCAAATTTATTTGTGTGGCTGATGGTTGCTGCTGGAATTCGCTACATATCTTCCTTCTTAGGCTATGGTATGACCGCAGCTAGATACTTTCGCATTCAAATACCTTTGTTTGTTGTTGTGACAAGTATCTCAGCCATGACTTGTTTCTGGTTGGTGCCAAAGCAAGGATTGCTGGGTGCAGCGATCGCACTCAATATTTCAGCTGTTGTCCAACTTGGCTTCAGTTTAGCAATAGTCATTTATGCACTACATAGACTCAAGAACAACTCTGAAAACAACCATGCAATTTACTAAGCAGTATCCAATACGTATTCTCCATGTTGTGGGTGGAATGAATCAAGGTGGTCTGGAAACCTGGCTGATGCATATTTTGCGACATATTGATCGCGATCGCTTTCACATAGACTTCCTGGTTCATACAATTCAACCTTGTGCTTATGATGATGAGATTCGCTCTCTCGGTAGCCAGATTATTCCATGCGTGCATCCGTCACGACCTTGGTTATACGCTCACAACTTCCAACGCATACTCAATGAATATGGTTCCTATGACATTGTTCACAGCCATGTTCATCACTTTAGTGGTTATGTACTTCGTCTAGCACAACAAGCTGGTGTAGCTGTCCGCATTGCCCATAGTCATATCGATTCTTCCCCACTTGAAACTCAAGCAGCCTGGTATCGCCGCTTGTATCTGACTTTAATGAAAAGTTTGATTGCTCACCATGCCACCCTTGGTTTAGGATGTAGCCAGATTGCCATAGTAGACTTATTTGGTTCCGCCTGGAAAAGTGATCCTCGTTGGCAACTTCTTTGCTACGGCATTGATCTGACTCCCTTTCAAGCATTTATTGATGTCGTTGACGTTCGTGTCAACTTCGGTATTCCCACCAACGCATTTGTCATTGGTCACGTTGGTCGCTTTCACAAACAAAAAAATCATCAATTTCTCATAGAAATTTTTGCAGAACTTGCCAAGCGAGAACCACAAGCATATCTCTTGCTAGTGGGTGAAGGTCTTCTAAGACCAACAATTGAGCAGCAAGTTATGCAATTAGGACTTGGGAAACAAGTCATCTTTGTAGGCAGACATTCTGATGTCCCTAAACTAATGCTCGGTGCTATGGATGTGTTCCTCTTACCATCGCTGAGTGAAGGATTACCGATGGTAGGTATAGAAGCTCAAGCTGCTGGGCTACCCCTGATTTTATCCGATGTCATTACCGACGAAATTAATAAGATCAAACCTTTAATCCAAAAAATTAGCCTGTCACAATCAGTTAAAGTTTGGAGTGATGCGGTTTTAGCAGCCAGAAACTTCAAAGCAAGAATCACTCAAACAGATAGTATAGCTGTCTTGAAAAACAGTGAATTTAATATTTCCTACAGTGTCAAAGCACTCACAAAAATTTATGTTGATGAATGCGACAAAAATTGTCAACCCAAATAAAACTAACCTGGTAATTATCATCAGGATTCAATGTGCCTTTCTCATAGCTTTGATTCTCTTTCGGTTTATCTATGAGCCGTTTACTTATAAACCAGAATCGCTGATTTATCCTTTCTGTTGTTTATTATGTGGACTGACTATTTGGTCTTTATGGTCGTGGTATTTACTAACTAAAAATCTGTTTAATCCTTATCTTTTATTTTTTCTATCTGCCTTTTTATTTAATGGTGGACAGGCATTACTAGAAGTTTTTCATCTTAACGAAGATGGAATAGGAACTTGGGACATAATATTTGAGACACCACCTTTATCTTCAGATAATATCCTGAATACACTTTTTTTAGTTATTATTAGTTTAGGAACATTTCACTTAGGAGCATTGATTAGTCTTGCTAAATTCAAAGTGAAATCATCTATATTTAATTCCCAAAAAACAAAGTTTTCTTTGAATAGTAGGTATTGCTATATAGTTGGCTGGTTTCTACTCTGTATATCTTTGATTCCAGCTATTTTTGTCCTCAAAAATACTTTTTTGACTGTAATGGCTTCTGGCTACAATTCAATTTACTTACAAGACTCTGCAACAAGTTTTAGTGCTACTCCCAAAATTTTAGCTGATTTTATCATCCCTGCATCTCTCTTTTTACTAGCTGGAAGTCAGACCAGATATAAAGGCAAATTAATATCCGTAACAGTGATAGTAATATACGCAATTGTGAGATTTTTTTTGGGTGAAAGAAATCAAGCTGTGATGCCATTAATTGCTTTAGCGTGGCTGTGGCATAATTTGATTCGCCCAATACCCAAAACTTTTTTATTCAGTATAGGATCGCTGTTAATATTTGTGATTTTTCCGCTAGTTGCAATTACTAGAAATACTGCTGGTCAAGACCGTTTATCTATAAATTTTCTGTTAGAAGCGTTTTCGTCTATAGATAATCCTGTGATAGCTTCTATATCCGAGATGGGAGGTTCTATGCTAACAGTTGCCTACACTATCCAAATAGTTCCAAGTGAGAGAAATTTCCAAATGGGGGCTGAATATTTTTATGCTTTACTCACCCTTGTCCCCAATATTTTTGGAAAACTCCACCCAACCATTGCTCGTGGTATTCCTAATCATTGGTTGACTGAGCAATTAAATCCATATTTTGCTTCCGTAGGTGGTAGTTATGGGTTCTCTTTTATTGCTGAGGCTTATCTTAATTTTGGTTGGATTGGAACACCAATTGCTTTAGGAGTAATCGGTTTTATTTTCACCAAGCTAACGTTATGGGCAGAAAAATATCGTGAGCCTGCAAAAATGGCAATGGTTGCTAGCTTTCTTTCATTTTTTCTATTCTATGCCCGTGCTGAATCTGCGATGGTGGTTCGTCCCTTAGTGTGGTACTCACTTATTCCCTATCTAGGTGTTGTTTTTCTCAGCCAATCTTCATCTAAAAAACTTACAAAATAAACTTTGATAAGCATAAGTTTTTGAAAATTTGATCAAATTGAAAATATCAATATAAGAGAGTAAATATCATGCTACTTTACATGAAAAATATTTTTTTTAAGAGATTGACAAATTCATATTTAATTTCTATTATATTCTTAGTTCAAGGATGTTCTACAATTCCTCAAAAAATACAACAGTCTGCAAACATCCAAAACAATCAGCTATTCCAAGCATTTCAGCAGACTAATGAATCAAATATTATCGTTTCTGTCAAATATTTTGGGGCTATTGGTAACAATATTACAGATGATACAAACGCTATTCAAAAAGCAATTGATACTGTTGATCAAGCAGGGGGAGGAACTGTCTTTTTTCCCAATGGCATTTATATAGTCAAGATAAATCATTCTAAATCACACGCTATTACAATTCGTTCTAAAGTCACACTCAGGGGAGCTTCAAATAAAACAAGTGTGATTAAATTAGCTGCTAAACAAGGGAATTATAGTTCTATTTTAGCTGGAGAAAGACCAGACTCAGATTTGTCAGACTTTGCTATGTATGACTTGACAATTGATGGTAATAGCACCACCAATCCAGCTGAACCAGACCCAGATCCAAAAAAGCCGACACCAATCACAAGAATGAGATATGCTGTTCGAGTTTATGTCGGTTCCAGAATTAATATAGAGAGATGTAGATTTCGGAATTTAAATAGCAGAAATGTGATTACTGTTAATGGCTATGTTGCTCCATTTAAAGTCTCAGTTACAGATGTTTTAATTAAGAATAATATCTTTGAATTAATTGGTGGAGGGAAAGTAGATTATGACCATTCAACAATTTACACTCATGGTAAACGTATTGAAATAGCTAACAATTATTTTTCATCCAGAAATGGGGCAGGTACTAATGGAGCCAGGACAGCAATTGAAATACATGGAGATGAACAAACTGTTAAGGATAATAAAATTAATGGATTTGCTAATGGGATATATATTACAGGTTATGCTAGCAGTGCAAATCATCTGATTGTAACCGATAATATCATTAATGATGCATACTGGGGCATTATGATATGGTCATTTTTTAGTTATGGAAATACTAATTATCCTGCAATTAGTAATTGTGTTGTTCGGAAAAATCAAATTCGTTTGAATGTTGATGGTTGGCGTAGGTTATGGGGAGATAGTGCTAGCGTAGGTATTATGTTAGAACCAGACTCAGATGCTCCCATAAAAAACTTAGATATTGTTAATAATGATATCTCCGTTATCAAATTTTCGGGAAGAGGTCGTGTTAATGACAATATTGCTAATGGCATCAGATTATGGAGAGATGCTGCTGCGAATGTAGAAAGTGAAAATATTCGTATTTTAGGTAACAAAATACAAAATTCTTTGGCAGGTGGAATTTATATCTTTATGCCGATTAAAACAGGTGAAATATCTAATAATATGATTGTAAATCCAGGTCAAAGTAACGGTAACTTTCACGACGATTATCGAGCAGGAATGATAGTTGATGGAGTTTTTGAGAACGTTAAGTTTAAGAAGAATTTGCTACTTGATAATCAGCGACATAATACCCTAAAGGGAGGCATTATCTCTTCAGCTAAATGTATAAATATCTGTGAGGCATCTGGAAATAAGTTGCAGGTAAAAAGTGGTGCTAAATTTCCAATTTTTAGAAATACTAAAAATACAAATTTTGTAGTTTCAGATTAGACAAAGATTCAGCTATTGACGCAATTTACTTTACCATTTATTAATTCCCAATATGGATCTGCTGGTAGCACTTGAGCATCGTTTTGAGAGAACACCAGATGGTAAGGTGTGGACACTCACTATGTTTCCACATTCATTCTGGATACGTTATTTAGAAGTTTTTGAGCATGTGCGTGTGGTAGCTCGTGTACGCGAAGTATCATTGGTTTCGACTGGATGGAAACGCGCTGATGGCGATGGAGTCTCATTTGTAGCTATACCTTATTATGTAGGGCCAGTGCAGTATCTGTTGCGGATACGACAAGTCCAGCAAGCGATCGCTAATGCTTTGACTCTTAATGATGCTGTAATTTTGCGTGTTTCCTCCCAAATTGCCAATCATTTTCTACCTATCTTACGTCGAAATCACTATCCTTACGGAGTAGAAGTTGTTGCTGACCCCTACGATGTCTTTGCTCCTAGTTCAGTTAGACATCCTTTAAGACGCTTTTTCCGTTGGTTGTTCCCCCGTCAGTTACGACGACTTTGTACTGAAGCCTGTGCAGCAGCTTATGTCACCGAAGGTGCGCTACAACATCGGTATCCAGCAGGGATAAAAACTTTTTCAACTTACTTTTCAGATGTTGATCTACCTCATTCC
Source organism: Pelatocladus sp. (assembly GCF_059505505.1). Taxonomy (NCBI): domain Bacteria; kingdom Bacillati; phylum Cyanobacteriota; class Cyanophyceae; order Nostocales; family Hapalosiphonaceae; genus Pelatocladus; species Pelatocladus sp. The sequence goes on from NZ_JCACKS010000200.1 coordinate 36,914, forward strand.
GCTTTTGTCTGTTTACCTCGCATTCTGACGCCAACAAAAGATTTTGTGAGCCTAATCTATGTAGGCACAATGGATCAACTTTATAAGGCTCCTGACGTACTGATTGAAGCTGTTGCTAGATGTATTCAAGAGGGGCTAAACCTAAAGTTGGTCTTGATAGGGGATGGCAAGCACCGGGCAGAATTGGAAGCCAAAGCTGCGGTTCTGGGTGTGACAGAGCATATTAATTTTCTGGGTTGGTTACCTGCTGGTAATGCTGTATGTACTCAGTTAGATAGAGCAGATCTTTTTGTCCTACCATCCCATCAAGAAGGCTTACCAAGAGCAATGGTTGAAGCAATGGCCAGAGGACTTCCCTGCATCGGATCTACAGTAGGGGGTATCCCTGAATTGCTTGTGTGTGAAGATTTGGTGCCACCCGGAGACGTAGTTGCGCTATTCAGTAAAATTCGTGAGGTGGTAACTGATCCAGAGCGCATGACTCGCATGTCAGTTCGTAACTTGCAGAAGGCAAAAAAATACACAGATGAAAGGTTGCGTGAGCAACGAATTGAGTTCTACTGCTACATCCGAGAAACAACGCAGGTGTGGCTGAATGAACAAAAACAAGAGTATTGGCAAGCACTAGATCAGCTCGAAAACAGACCCTATTAAGTAGTTAAGCAAAATTAAATTCATTTGTGAAGATAGGGAACAGGAAATAGGTGATGAAATGAAAATCCTGCATATTTGCGCCATCGGAGCTACAGTTGAAACCCTTTTAAAACCTCAGATTGATTACTTTTTATCTCGTAATTTGTTAGTGGAAATTGCTTGCTCTCCAGGAATTGAGATGGAACGGCTCCAACAAGAGGGTTATGTTATTCATCCCATTCAAATTGATCGCCAAATTTCTCCACTACTGAACATTAGAACTATTTACCAACTTGCCCAATTGATGCGACAGAATCAGTATGACCTTGTTCACGTTCATACTCCAATTGCTGCTGTTCTGGGTCGCATTGCTGCCAAATTAGTCGGAGTCAAACGGATTGTCTATACTGCTCATGGCTTTCCCTTCTATGAGCAATCTTCTTTCCTCCAATATTGGTTTTACTTTACCGTTGAAAAGATAGCTGCTTTGTTGACTGACCTGATCTTTACCCTAAATTACGAAGATATCCGCACAGCTCGTAAAAAGGGTCTTTGTCCACCCGAAAAGATTGTTTACCTGGGTAATGGTGTAGATATTAATCGCTTCCAATGCGATCGCCTCTCAAAAAGCAATCAAGCACAATTAAAAGAATCTTTGGGTATCCCTGCGAATACTAATTTGATAGTCGGCACAATTGGGCGTTTAACTCGCAAAAAAGGAAGTGAATATTTAATTGAAGCAGCTGCTTGGTTATTGCCTAAGTTTCCTAACTTACACATTTTGGTGATCGGCAGTCAACTCATCGGAGATCCTGACCCTTTCCACACTGAGTTAATAGAACGAATTCACACTCTAGGAATTGAAGAACACGTAACTCTTACAGGTCAACGTACCGACATCCCAGAATTACTGGGTCTTTTAGATATCTTTGCACTACCTACTTTTCACAATGAAGGACTCCCTCGTTCGATTCTGGAAGCAATGGCAATGGCTTTACCCGTTGTCACCACAGATATTCGCGGATGTCGAGAGGCAGTTGTGCATGGAAAAACAGGTCTAATCGTACCCTCACACGATAGCGAAAAGTTAGCAGCAGCTTTGGAAATATTACTATCAAATCCAGACCAGCGAACAGCTTACGGGCAAGCAGGGCGATGGCGGCTTGAAAGTCAATATGATGAAAGATTCGTATTCCAACGACTCTGCGAATTCTATCGAAAGCTAGGAATTGTCTTACCGACCTTTGATCTAGCAATCCAAAATTCAAAGTCTAAAATCGGATGACTGAAACTTGGACAGCCAAAAAGTGGCAAGAAGTTAAGCAAGCTTATCTCACAGAATACAAGAGTAGAAAAATACAACTGATGTACAAACGCTTGTTAGATATCAGCATCGCCAGTATAGCAATCATATTCTTTTTACCTGTCTTGTTTCTGATTGCTTTGGCAGTTCGGCTGAGTTCTCCTGGAGCGATTCTCTTTTGTCAAGAACGTTTAGGAATATTGGGAGAGCCATTTGTGATCTATAAATTTCGCACAATGATTGATGGAGCTATCCACATTGGTACTGGTCTAAATACATTCAAAGGTGATCCTCGCATTACACCTATTGGTAAATTCTTACGCGAATATCATCTCGATGAATTACCTCAACTTTTCAATGTTCTCCGTGGTGATATGAGTTTGGTTGGGCCGAGACCGCTATTAACTTCGACTCTATTAACCTATAGCAATTGGCAAAAACGGCGTTTGTTAATGCCACCAGGTCTGACAGCTTGGGAAGCGATCAATGGTGGTTTGGAAAATGATTTAAATGAACGGCTTAAGCTAGATGTTTGGTATGTAGACAACTGGAATTTTTGGTTGGATATAGTCATTCTTTTGCGAACCATTCCAGTAGTTCTTCGCAAAGAAGGTATCTACGAACAAAGATAGGGGCTTTTATGAAGAGTGTAGTCATTCACCAACCACAGTATTTACCCTACATGGGTTTCTTTCATAAGCTGCAACAAAGTGACATCTTTGTGGCAATGGACAATGTACAGTTTGAGAGGCGCGGTATTCAACATCGCAACAAAATCAAGACCTGTCAAGGAGCGCAATGGCTAACAGTACCAGTAGTTCATCGCTCAAGAGACGAAGAACTCATCAATGAAATGCTGATCAATTCAGATTTTCCTTGGTCTCGGAAGCATTGGCAGACCCTGGTAACAAATTATTCCCGCGCTCCCTACTTCCATAAATATAGTTCAGAAATCCAGCAAATTCTCAGTAGAGAATGGAGTAATCTTTGTGAACTCAACATGGCACTAATTCAATGGGTCATGGATGTGTTAGATATCAAAAAGCCTATTGTTTACCTGTCTACATTGGAAGTTGAAGGTAACAAATCTGAACTATTAATCGATATCTGTAAAGCTGTAGGATCTGATACTTATTTATCTGGTTATGGAGGCAAAAAGTATATGGATTTGGAAGCTTTTAAAGCTGCTGATATTAATGTTTTGTGGCAAGAATTCACTTATCCATCATACGCTCAAGTTTTTCCAGAATTAGGATTTCTGCCCAATCTGTCGATTATAGATACTCTGTTTTGTTGTGGTTCAGAAACTAGAAAATTATTGGATATTTGTTGAGTAAAATTATGAACCATAAAATACTGATTATTGCACCACATCCTGATGATGAAATACTAGGTGTTGGCGGAACAATAGCTCGGTTTGCAGCTGAGAAAAATGAAGTTTATGTAGTAATTATGACTCAAGGCTATCCACCCGATTTTTCGGAGGAGATGAATCAAATAGATCGCCAAGAAGCATTAGCAGCACATCAAATTTTAGGTGTTAAAGAAACCATTTTTCTTTCGTTTCCAGCAGCTAGATTAGACAATGTACCGCACCGTGATATGAATGAGCAGCTGCTTAAGTTAATTCAAAGAATTCAACCAGATATGCTTTTTGTTCCTTTTATTGGTGATTTACATATGGATCATCAAAGAGTATTCTTATCATCTTTGGTAGCAGCAAGACCAAATAATCCTTATGCACCAAAATCAATATATGCCTACGAAACACTTTCGGAAACTAATTGGAATGCTCCTTATATAACTGCAAATTTTGTTCCTAATGTTTTCGTTAATATTTCTGCTTTTTTGGAAACTAAACTAGAAGCAATGCGACTGTACGCTTCACAAATCAAACCTTTTCCTAATGAGCGTTCTGAGGAGTCATTGCGAGCTTTAGCTACTTTACGTGGGAGTACAGTTAATCTTTTTGCTGCGGAAGCTTTTTATCTGATTCGTCAAATATATTAACTAAATCTTACTAATGTTCAAAATCTGGAATTACGCCATAGAGGACGTAAAGTATACAGAATAGTTTGAGAGGTTTTTGGCGTAAATGTTAAAAATCCTTTTTGAGACTTTTATACAATTAATTAATCATGAAAACTAAAATCATTGATTTATCAAATCCCTTATGGTTAGAAACGCTGGAAAAATTGCGTTATGATTTTTATCATTTACCTCAATTTGTGTATTTAGAATCTCAAAGAACTAACACTACTCCACAAGCTCTTTTGATTTCTGAAGGAGAAAAAATATTTTTTTTACCTTATTTGATACGTCGATGTGATGATTTACTTGATGGAGAATTAATTCCAGAGCTTTTTGATGTAGTTTCGCCATACGGCTATCCAGGAATTTTGCTGAGTGAAGCAGCAGCTAACTCACCAGATTTTTTGGAATTAGCTATCAAAAGCTTAATCTTTGTATTGCGTAATCAGAATATTTGTTCGGCATTCTTTCGACTGCATCCCATACTCAATCAAGGTTTAGAAAAAATATATTCACCTGAGATATGCAAAATCACTGGTGAGACTGTGGCTATCAATTTAAAGCTTTCTCATGAGGAAATATGGACGCAGACACACTCTAGCCATCGTAAAGTAATTAATCGACATAAACGGAATGGAATCAAAGTAAAAATGGTTTTATTTGATGAATATTTAGAAGATTTTCTAGAAATATATTATGAAAGTATGGAGCGTGTAGGAGCTACTAAATTATATTATTTTAGCCATGAGTTTTTTTGGAAATTGTCAAAAAAATTAATCAATAATCTACATTTGAGTATTGTGGAATTAGATAATGAGATTATTAGTGCTTGTTTATTTACTGAATGCTGTGGAATAGTTCAAAGTTACTTGAGTGGAACAAAAAACCAATTTTTAAAACTTTCTCCTGATAAGCTCATGTTTGATTATGTGAGATTTTGGGCAAAAGAACGTGGAAATGAATTTATGCATCTGGGAGGTGGATATGGAGGTGCAAAAGATGGCATATATGATTTTAAATCAGGATTTTCAAAATTACGATACAAATTTCTGACATTACGCCTAATTACAGACGAGGAAAAGTATAACTATTTAGTTAATTTACGAGCCAAATTTTTAAATAAGCAGGCAGAAGCACTATTCAATTCATCGTTTTTTCCTGCTTATCGTTCACTTTAAAAAATAGGTTTTTAACCTAGAGATGTGAAATTTGAAATTTTCCTAAAAAATCAAATAAGGTGCTTAATGAAGCATATTAGATAGTGGTGCGTGATAACAAAGCCGTATTGTACCCTAATTATTGACTTTATAAATAGTCTCTACTCTAATTCAATTTTATGAAAACCTAATTTTTTGGAGGTAGTTATGAGAATACAAAATACTCTTTTACGATATTTTAGATTATTTATTCCTAAGTTTATCAGCGAAGATTATTCTCCGTACAAATGTAATATTCCTGTGAATGGAATTAACTATAATTTACGCGCGCGGAGAATACATTTGCAAAATAAAATTAAGACGTGGTTTAATACAGGCAAAAATCCTTTTTTTCAACCTGTACAGTGTCAGGAATGTTTGTTCGATACGCGTATACCAAACATCTATATTGGTGCTGATGGTGTTTGCAATATGTGTATGACATACAAAAAGAATTTTAAACAAGAAATTCTCGATAGTGAACTGCAAACTTTTGTGAATACCCCAAGAGAAAATGGTGCTAAGGTTGATGCAGTTGTAGGTTTTTCTGGTGGAAAGGATAGTGCAGTTTCTCTAATTACGGCACGACAGCAATTAGGTTTAGATGTAACTGCTGTTTTGGTTCAGAATGGCTTTATTCCTGAACAGGTAGTCGAGAACGGTCGAAAGTTGTGTGACAAATTGGGTGTAGAACTAGTTGTATTGAATATCTACCTTGCGCCTTATGTTAAAGAAATGATAGATAATAACTTTAAGAATGGATACCCTTGTTATAAATGTGGGGACATGTTTTACAAGGAAATTCAAGATTATTGTGTTGAGCATCATATCAATCGGATTATTATGGGACGGAATTGGTGGCACTGGATAGAGCCAGAAGTACGTTCCACAAAATGGATAACGGATGAGAAGACGGGTATAAAATTGCAGATTTTTTCTCTACCGTTTGTGTTGCAATTAACTGAAAAGGACGTTTATAGAATATTGGATGAGATTGGTTGGTCAACTGTAAAGATTCATGGTAACAGCACCAACTGTGTTTTACCTGGTTTAGTGGAATACCAAGTTAACAAGAGACTGGGTTATCATCCAGAGTTGCAACTGCTCTCACGGGAAGTCATTACTGGATTCTTAGACAAAGAAGAAGCCAAACATCAATTATCAGACATAAAGGATAATACAGAGACTTTGCACAAGCTTGTGGAAAAGAAACTTGAGGAAAATCAAAGTAGGAAAGAAGACTAAACATGACTAAACCTATTTTGCTTTCAACTCCGCATATGGGCGATCGCGAACTAGAATTGGTCAAACAAGCCTTTGACACCAACTGGATTGCTCCCATAGGTCCTCATGTAGATGCTTTTGAGCAAGAATTCTGTCAAATCATTGGTGCTGATTATGCTGCTGCTGTTAGTTCTGGTACAGCTGCGATTCATTTAGCTTTGCAATTAATTGGAGTTGAATCTGGAGATGAAGTTTTTTGCTCTACCCTAACGTTTGCTGCTACCGCCAGTCCAATAATTTATCAGAGAGCTAAACCAGTATTTATTGATAGCGATCGCACTTCTTGGAACATGAATCCTGAACTGTTGCAATCAGCACTAAAGCACCGTGCTTGCATTGGCAAATTGCCGAAAGCAGTGATCGTTGTACATTTATATGGTCAAAGTGCAGATATCGACCCTATATTGCAAGTTTGCAATCACTATGGTGTTCCCTTAATAGAAGATGCTGCTGAATCTTTGGGAGCTACCTACAAAGGACAACATCCTGGAACATTTGGATGTATTGGCATTTACTCATTCAATGGTAATAAAATCATTACTACCTCTGGTGGCGGAATGCTGGTTTCCAACAACGCAGATTTAGTCGCAAAAGCCCGTTTCTTGGCAACACAAGCACGCGATCGCGCTCCTCACTATCAACACTCAGAAATTGGCTATAATTACCGTCTCAGTAACGTCTTAGCTGGTATTGGTCGTGGTCAGTTGTGTGTTTTGAGTGAACGAGTCGCAGCCAGACGACGCAATTTTGAGATTTATATCTCTAGTTTGGGAAATCTGCCAGGAGTAGAATTTATGCCAGAAGCTGGTTTTGGACGTGCTACTCGTTGGTTAACCTGCCTAACGATAGATCCTGAAGCTTTTGGTGCAGATCGTGAACAAGTCCGCAACTCTCTTAGCGCACAGCAAATAGAGACTCGTCCTGTATGGAAGCCTTTACATCTCCAACCTGTGTTTAGTGAATGTGAATATATTGGTGGTGCGGTAGCTGAAGATTTATTTAGACGGGGTATTTGTTTACCATCCGGTTCAAATTTAACCAATGAAGATTTAGAGCGAGTAATTAGTGCGATCGCATCTGTTCACTATGGCAATAAAAAATCTCAAACTCCTCTATTCATGATTTAGCAAAAAATTTATTGGAGTACCAAAAACAAAAAATTGATCATGGAATTACAAGAATCTAACTTATCTTTTCTAACATATTGGCAAATCATAAAGCGACGCTGGTCGCCTAGCTTAATAGTTTTTCTCACTGTATTTATAATTTCACTGCTAATTGCATCTTTGAAAAAGCCTTCCTATGTTGCAGAAGGAAAGCTCAAGTTTCAAAGAACAAATGCTACTTCAACTCTTACAAGTTTAGGAACAGAAATAGGCACATTACAACCAGTAGTACAAGATAATAAAACTAGTCCTCTCAATACCGAGGCAGAAGTGATACGATCTGTACCAATTGTGCAAAAAACTATCAAGCAACTGAATCTAACAGATAATCAAGGTAAACCCTTAAAAATTAAACCTTTTCTGAAAAAGCTTAATGTTTCAGATGTTAGGGGAGCCGACGTTATACAAATTTCCTATAAAGATACTAATCCTGAAACAACTGCAAAAGTTGTCAATACTCTCATAAATATCTATTTAGAAAACAACATATTTGCGAACAGAACTCAAGCTACTGCGGCTCGCAAATTTATAGGCAAACAATTACCAAAAGCTGAGTCAATTGTTCGCCAAGCAGAAGCTGAGTTAGCAAATTTTAAAGAAAAGTACAAAATTGTTTCTTTAAATGAAGAAGCAACCAAAGGTGTAGAAATTATTACAGATTTACAAAAACAAATTAGTCAAACTCAATCTCAAATTGCTGAGGTCGAGGCACAGTCCCAAGAAATCCGCAAGCAATTAGATATGAATTCTCAGCAGGCGGTAATTATGACTTCCCTCAGTCAAAATTCAGGTGTGCAAGATATCCTTAAAGAGATTCAACAGCTAGAATCACAACTAGCAGCTAGACGCAATATTTTACAGAACAATCACCCAGAAATTGTAAATTTAGAAGATAAATTAACTTCTTTAAAAAGTATACTGCGACAACGGGTCAAAAATGTTGCAGGAAAGAATTCTCAAAACCAAAATAATAATTTTCAATTGGGACAGTTGCAACAGCAAATATCAGCAAAGCTTCTAGAATTAGAATCAACTCGTCTGGGTTTAGTAAATCAAGCGACTGCTTTATCTAACTTGCAAGCTGAATATAAGCAAAGGTTAAATAATCTGCCAAGATTGGAACAACAACAGCGTCAATTAGAACGTAAAGTACAAGCTGCACAATCTACTTACTCACTTCTATTACAAAAGTTGCAAGAAAGCCAAATAGCAGAAAATCAAAATGTTGGAAATGCCAGCGTTATTTCCGAAGCCATTATTCCAGAAGAACCTGTGACTTCTCGTGCAATTATATTTCTGAGTGCAGGTGTAGTCGCCAGTTTGGCAGCCTTGGCAAATATTTATTTTTTGGAAGCAACAGATAAATCAATTAAGACTGTTGACGAAGCAAAAGAATTATTGGGATTAACTACATTGGGAGTTATTCCTACTTCTAGTAAGTTAAAAAAAACGATAAATGCGCGAGAGACAACAGAGTTTTATAATCAAAGGCTTTTGATTCCAAGTTTGACTCGTTCTCCAATGAGTGAAGCCTACCGGATGCTGCGGGTAAATTTACAATTTATGAGTGCTAATAAAGAATTAAAAGTTATTGTTGTTACTAGTTCCGTACCAAGAGAAGGTAAATCAACAGTAGCTGCTAATTTAGCAATGGCAATGGCTCAGATGGAGCGTAAAGTATTACTGGTAGATGGAGATTTAGAGCATCCAATTCAGCATAAAATCTGGAAATTGACAAATAATGAAGGTCTGAGCAATGTAATTTGTGGACAGATAGAATTTAAGACAGCAGTCAAAACCGTCATGAATTATTTGGATGTTCTTACTGCTGGCGTATTGTCTTCCTCTTCAGTTTCCTTACTTGACTCTCAAAAAATGGCTGGGTTAATTGATAGTTTTGCTGCTAACTATGACTTTGTAATTATTGATGCTCCTTCATTAACAGTTGCTGCTGATGCTACTATTTTGGGTCAAATGAGTGACGGTGTTTTGTTGGTAGTTCGACCAGGGATAGCAGATTCTGTTAATGCTATTACTGCTATAGAAATTTTAGAAAAGTCTGGTCAGAATGTCTTGGGTCAAGTAGTCAATGGAGTTATTGCTAAGAACGAACCCCATAGCTATTACTTTTTAGAAGAAAATCAACCGCAAAAAAGCGCTGTTCAAGAATATGTGAAAAATTTCGTGGAAACGCGATCGCATTGATGTTTCCAGTCTCAGAATCAAAAAGACTTGGAGAGTCAAAACCCCAAGTCTTTATTTTGCTCTTAAAACAGGATTTTCACCTCAATTTTCCTTACATAGTCAACGATTGTGGATTAGTCTCAATCAACTTCGCTAAATCTTGTAAGAACGCCGCAGCATGAGCGCCGTAGATCATACGGTGATCACTAGTCATATTTACTTGCATTTGTTGTTTTACTCCAAACATACCATCTGCTGTAGCGACGACTTGCGGGCGAGATGCACCAATCGCTAATATTGAACCTTGTCCGGGCGGTAAAATTGCATCAAATCTATCGACACCAAACATCCCTAAGTTTGACAGTGTAAATGTACCAGTGCTGTATTCTTCTGGTTGCAGCTTTTTGACTCTTGCTCTTTCTACTAAAGACTTCCAGGTACGGGACAAAGAATAAATATCCATCTGATCAGCATTTTGCAACACTGGTGTGATCAATCCGCCATCATCCATGGCTACGGCGACAGCTACATTGATGCTAGCAGGATAGACAATACCTTGGTCTGAGTAATTGGCATTGATTTGTGGGTGTTTTTGCAGTGTCACCGCTACGGCTTTTGCCAGCAGCGCAGTCATGGTTACACCCTTTGATTTAATTTGTTTATATAACTTGTCCAGGGCATCAGTAGTGATTGTGTAACCTACATGGATCACTGGCACTGATAAGCTAGTAACCATATTGCGTGCTACAGCATTTTGTAAGGTAGTCAAAGGCACTACTTGACCCGGAACTGCGGCAACTACTGGCGTGGGAACTGGTGTTGGTTTTGTAGCTGGTGCAGTTACCACTGGTGTCACAACTGCTGGTGGGGTAATGGAAATCGCCGTAGCAGGTTGGGGGCTAGCTTTACCGACTACTGCTTCTACATCTTCAGCAACAATACGACCGTGGGGACCACTACCAGAAATGTTATTCAAATCAACTTTGAGTTCTTTAGCCAATTTGCGGGCGCGAGGTGAAGCTACAAGCCGCCCAGAGCTATGGGTAGAGCCGTTTTGAGTCGCCAAGACAGGTGTGAAAGAAGCGGCTGGATCTGCGGTTTTTGTGGGAGCTGTAGTAGCAGTCATTTCAGGTTTTGCAGTGCCGCCGCCTTGAGTTTGAGACTTGGCTGTTTCAATTTCGGCTTCAGTTTCTGCTAACAGGGCGATCGCAGCTCCCACTGGTGCAGTTTCACCAGCTTGCACAAGGATGTTAGCCAGATATCCTTCATAGAAGGATTCCACATCCATATCTGCCTTATCCGACTCGACAACCACCACTGTTTCGCCTTTTTCCACTTTGTCGCCCGGAGATTTTACCCAGGAGACAATTTTTCCTTCGGTCATTGTGGAACTAAGCGCGGGCATGAATACTTCGTAAATGCTCATAATGGGGTTTGGCAAATCGATAAATTATAGACTTTAACAAAATTAATGCCAGATCGAATTGTATCTTGACGACCGACGTGAGGAACTATTCTATTACCTGGGAGTCTATTAATTTGTATTTCTTATCACGGCTGCTTACATCAGAATAATTACTCAAAAGTGAGAGGAAATAGAGTAATTCTTCAATCTAAAATGCAAAAGTGATAGATCAACTGTTTGAAAGTTCTTTTTAACTTTTTTATGTCGGCAAAGTTGAAGATTTTGGTAATTTTGGTACTAAGTATCTTCGCCACTGCGATCGCTGGAGTGTATCTAAACAATCGCCAGCAAAATGCACTGATCATCAATAGCACTAAACCACAGCAGCATTCTGCCGCCGTAGCTGCTGCTCAGGAGATTGTGACTAATCCTGGGCGCGCTAAGTATAAAACCATACCTTTAGACAGTATTAAGTCTGTTCTCCAAGGTACTGACCCGGCTGCTCTGGCTCTTGATGCTTTTGATAACAGTGAAGCAGAACAAGGAAGGCGGAAGGTAGAGGTATATTACCCGCAACCGAACCAGGCGTTGGTAACAATCGTTCAAACTGATGATTCTGGTAACACAGAAATCAGCACTGTCAAGTACCGAGTTGAATTGACCAGCTTCGGGCGATCGCTGTTGGCTAGTTCTCCTCCTCTGTGGCAAATTGTTTGGGCTGGTTCCCAAGAGAAATGTTTCTCAAACCAGGATCAACAACATTTGATCAAGGTAATTTGCCAGTAGATACACTTACACGACAACAGCGAGCAATGAGGAGCAAGCAGTGAGGAGGAACCAAGTGTGGTGTAAGGAGTTTTACAGTTATCAGTTACCAGGTTTATTTGCTTACTGTTAACTGTTAACTGTTAACTATTAACTGCTGACTGAGTTTAAACGTCGCCGCGAATTTCTTCTACAACACCATCGCGTAGCACAACTTCGACCTGCATTTTACTAATTAAGTTATCCCCTGGTTCCACACGGAAAAAGCCTTCCATCTGAAATTGATTGACTTCTTGGTCTAACTCTAAAAGCTGGACTTGCTGGAGATTTTGCAGGCTTTGATTTTTTTGCTCTAGCAGTTCGCTTTTCTTTTGGTTGACCTGGTATTGAATGCTTTCAATTTGTTGGAGGGCTTGGGGTCCGGGTGGTTGCAAATTTTGCTTTTGTACTTCTGCTACTGCCCGTTGCCCTTGGATGTCCAACTGTTGCAATTGCTGGTCAATTTGATTAATTTGCGCTTGCAGTTGCTGTTGCACTTCCTCTTTCCACAAGGGAGTGACAATGGCTTTAATGTTGACGACGCGCTTTAAAAGCAGTTGAGTTTTGGAGACATCCATAAAAGAGTTCACGTTTTTTGATAGTTTGCAGTGGACTTATAAGGCAAACATTCCGTTAATAATATCGTGATAATGCTGCATCACGACATGCCGCTTGATTTTCAGAGTTTGGGTCATCATGCCATTTTCCATCGAAAATGGCTCAAGAATCAGCTTGAACGGGCCGATGCGATCATCTGGTTTGTAACCTGGACGGTTTTGCACTTCCCGATTCAGTTCTTGCCGAAATAAATCCTGGATTATTTTACTCTCCAGGTTTATTTTTTGACTGGTAGGGGAAGTAACATTTTCATCCTTTATATCTAGTTGGAGGTTCTGAGAAATTGCCCATTTTTCTAAGGCTTCCAAATTAGGAACAATTAAAGCACCCAGAGATTTACAATCTTGCCCAACCAGCATAATCTGATCGATGTAGGGCGATCGCAAACAAGCATCCTCTATTGGTAGCGGTTCGATGTTTTCCCCATTCGTTAATACAATCGTATCTTTGGCTCGTCCGGTCAGAACTAAGTCATTTTCTGGTGTTAACCAACCTAAATCACCGCTATCAAACCAACCTTCTGGATCAATTGCTTTGGCTGTGGCTTCGGGATTTTGGTAATAACCTGGCATGATTTGTGGCCCCCGCAGTAATACTAACCCCCTTTCTCCCGTTGGTAGCGCTTTTTTAGTCTCTGGATCGACTATTTTTGTTTCTGTACCTGGTATAGCTTGCCCAGCTGCACCACGTAAATTCCGCCAGTAACGCCGTGCATGGGTGACAGGGGAAGTTTCTGTTAAACCATAGCCCACCAAAATCTCGACATCAAGAATTTCAAAAAAGTCATCTACATGTTTGGGAAGCGCACCACCGCCGCTAATCATCTGTTTGACTCGTCCGCCAGTTGCTTCTCTGACTTTGCTATAAACTAGTTTTTCTCCCAAGCTATACAGAGGCGATAAAGCGGCAACTTGTAAACTAGCTGTTAAGCGATCGCCCATGCCAGGATTAAGATTTTGTAAATCCAATCCTGTCAAAGTCCGCCGCGCTTTAATATATTTTTCGCCTATGCCAAAAAAGAAGTTAATCAAGCGTCGTCGAGAAGCTGGTTGTTCACGAAACTGTTTTTGCGCTCCTTCATAAATAGATTCTAAAAGACGCGGTACAGCTACCATGTAATGAGGTTTATATTCTTTTAAATCTCGCTTGATGGAGCGGAGGTTGGTATAAACTTGAGTACAACCGACAGAAAGTAGGAAATATTCGCAACTACGCTCATAGCTGTGCCAAGTGGGGAGAATACTCAAAACTGTATCTCCGGGTTGGGGTTGTACAACTACTGGGATAGCTACGATTTGATGCATCAAATTACGATGAGTCAGCATTACACCCTTTGGTTTACCCGTTGTTCCAGAGGTATAAATTAGGGTAGCCAAATCATGAGGTTTGCGTTTGACTGGTTGCAAGGAATGCTTCGCACCAATTTCCATCAACTGGGTAAATGTATAGAGCTTGGGGGTTTCGGCTTCTGGTAATGCTTCGTTGCTGAGTACAATCACAAATTGAATCGGCAAATCATGCAGGCGATCGCGTAGTTTGTTAAGTGTTTTGACATCTTCCACTACGAGCGCTGTGCTGCCACTATTAGTCAAAATGAAGAGTAATTCTTCTGTTTCGGCTTGGGAACTCCGCACCGCATCCGCCGCCCCAGCTGCCATAATTCCCTGATCAGCAATAAACCAACGGGGACTATTGTCAGCAATCAGAGAAATGCGATCGCCTGCTTGTACTCCCAACGCTTGTAATCCAGCTGCAAACTGTTGAATTTGCTGGTTTAGTTGAGTATATGTGAACACTAATTCTGGTTTAGCATGAGGATCACGAACGGCAACAATGTTACCAAATCTTTGTGCCGCTAAAGGCCAAATTTCTGGTAATGACTCCACGCCAGAATAATCTGGCAAATCCTTAGTCACTTGGCGTTCTTGTGCAGTGATATTGGCAAGAAAAGCATTTTCTACAAAAGTTTTTGACATAACACTCTAGGCTAAGTAATCAATAGTTTGTTTTTCCAGCTTATGCTGCAATCAGGACAAAGTAGCAAACCTGAATATACACAATTTATTCTGTCTGAAAAATTTTTGAAGATTTGATGTAGATATATAAAAAAATCTATAGTATGATTAAACAAGATAAACGAAAAGCAATACCAACTTAGGTTTTTAGTTGGTTTCAATAAGTTTTTTTACTAACTAAAAACAATAGACGCCTGTTATCCAAGCCCCATCAAAAAGGAAGAGGTGATTACCTATGGATCGCATAGATGCTATATTGCTGACTCTAATTAGCACCATTACCTGCCTAACATTTCCTCGGCTTTTAAGTATCATTACCAATCTAAAAATCAAGCCAACTAAGCTATTGCAGAAAGCTTCTACTCCCAGGAAAACTCAACATAAACTTACTAGCTTTCCTTTTTGTACATCTTATGCGCTAACAGGTAGTCCATCGTGTAAATTTAGTCCTCGTTTCTGTGCTAGATGTTCTCCAAACTGAAGTGATAGTTGCTTAATAAATTATGTTTGAAATCAACACCAACAGATAATACGAAGGGAGCATCTCAATTTTTTCAATGTACAGCTAAGAGTTTAAACCTTTAGACATCTCCAATTCGGAAGCAAAAACAACCTCGCCATTAGTATCGTTAACCAATGCAATACCCGTGACATTTGCACCGGGGTCAATCTTTAATCTAAGTGGCGATACGGTCGAATCAGAGCGTGATTCTTTGAGAATCAAAGTAAAAGGAAATCGCCGAAATACTGCTGCTTTCTTATCGTGACTTACAAGGAAGCGGTACTAGTTTAATGTCTAATACCAATTAAATATGAAGCTGCACATTATTTTAACCCCTCCCAACCTCCCCTTACCAAGGGGAGGTGCCGAAGGTGGTGGGGTTCTTTCTATGCATCTTCATATGGAAATGATATAACTTAAAATTTAGAGTTTAATCTTGCTTCCTTTTAAAGTTTATGGAATACTAAAAACAACGGCCGCTTCAAATTTACACTATTTTATTGCCTTTTACAATACTCTAAAATAGAGTTCAAATCTTAATAAAAATTAAAACTAAAATTAAAATTAAAATTAAAAAGAGCTTATATTAACCAAAAGAAATTCAAACCCATATACTCTATCAATCTGAGAAATTTAGTTTAAAAATAGAGCATATAGATACAAATTTCAAAAAGGAGATTTAGATATGAGTTTAATAGATGGCTTATTACTGACTTTAATTAGTACAGTGATTTGTATTGTCTTTCCCAAGCTTTTATCTATAATATTGGCAACCAAGACTAAACACACCTCATCAACACCAGCACAGGTAAAGATGCAAGAAACCGAAACTACCACGGAAGTAGCTAATTTGCCGTCCTAAGCCATTAATTTAGATATGTTTCTGACTTTTCACGATATCTGGAAAACCTCTTTCCTAAAAGGAGAGAGGCTTTAAATTTATTTCCAATTTTCATTTACGGCTCTTTTTTCGCCACTTACTTCTAACTAGACGAATTTCTTCAAAGCTATAACTATCGCCAAGATATTCTTTAATTGGGGTAAGGGCAATATCTCCCAGAATTTCTAACACTTGCAAGATTTTTTGCTGTTTTTCTGGTGGTACTAAATGATTTAAGTCTATGGGTTGATTTTTTTCAATTAAATCGCAGAGGTGACTAAAAATTGTTGTTGAGCGCAGGTTGCGTTTTTCGGCAATTTCTGAGATATTTAAACCTTGTTGATATAACAGCAAAGTTTGTAATTCTGTAGCGGAAAGCGAGCTAGAAGCAGATGGAAGGTTCAGTTTTTGTTCTGGAGAATTGTTTTCTTGGCAATATGCGCGAATTTCGGCAATAAATTTATCACCATATTGACTCAGTTTATGGCTACCTACCCCGGAAAGTTGACTAAATGCATCTTTAGTTTGGGGTTTGACTTGAACCATTAATTTAAGAGTTGAATCAGGAAAAATTACATAAGGTGGAACAGACTGTTCATCTGCTAGTTGTTTCCGTAGCGATCGCAACCTCTGCAATAACATTTCTGCTTCTACGGTTTTAGCATTATCTTCAGTCCAAGTGATCTTTTGTGTGACGGTGACAGCAATCGAAACGGTGCGCTGTCGTCGCATGACTTCCCAACTCAAGGGGTTCAGTTTTAAAACGGCGTAACCATCAGTACTTTGTTCTACTAAACCTTGATGTAACAAAGAACGTCCCAGCATTCGCCACTCTTCCAAGCTTTTATCTTTACCGATACCGTAGGTAGATAGTTTTTCGTGTTCGTATTGAGCAACTTTTTGGGTTTTCGCTCCCCGCAGAACATCTATAATATGACCCATGCCAAATTTTTCTTTGCAACGGGCGATACAAGAGAGAAATTTCATCGCTTCCACTGTCCAATCCTGCATTGGTTTGGGATAGCGACAGTTATCACAATTATCACAATTTCCCGGAAAACGTTCGCCAAAATAACTAAGTTGAATTGTGCGGCGACAGTCTGTACCTTCGGCATAATCTATCATCTGTCGCAATTGTTGTTTAGCTATTAACTGTTCTTGTGGTTCACTTTTTTGATTGATGAGAAATTCGATAATTTTGACATCACCATAGCTGAGAAATAGTGTACAACGTGAAGTCTCCCCATCTCTACCCGCTCTACCTGATTCTTGATAGTAACTTTCTAAATTACGAGGTATATCAAAGTGAATCACAAACCGTACATCTGGTTTATTGATACCCATACCAAAGGCGATAGTTGCTACCATGACTCGCACATCATCACGAATAAAGCGAGTCTGATTTTTACTTCGTTCTTCGTCTGTCAAACCAGCGTGGTAAGGTAGGACAGAGACTTTATCATGTTGGAGTTTAAAGGTGATTTCATCAACTTTTTTGCGGGTTAAACAGTAAATAATTCCCGAACCTTCAGAATCGCGAATTAGTTCTAGGAGTTCGGCGTAAGCATTCTTTTTTTTGGGACGAACTTCGTAGTAAAGATTTTGGCGGTTGAAGCTGGCGATGTGAATGCTGGGATCTTTTAACCCTAGTTGCTGGATGATATCATGACGGACGCGATCAGTGGCGGTAGCTGTAAATGCCCAAGTTGGCACGTCAGCGTAACGTTTTCGCAGTATAATTAATTTGCGATATTCTGGACGAAAGTCGTGTCCCCACTCAGAAACACAGTGCGCTTCATCAATAGCAAACGCAGAAATACCAACTTGATGATGAATTAAATCTAGAAATGGTAGAAATCTATCACTGACAAGACGTTCTGGAGCAACGTAGAGTAATTTAACCTTACCTTGGATAATGTATTGTTCACGCGATCGCGTCTGGTAAGAGTTGAGACTGCTATTGAGAAATGTCGCCGCTACACCATTTTTTCGCAGTGCTTCCACTTGATCTTGCATCAAAGCGATCAAAGGTGACACTACTACTGTCACACCTTTTTTGATCAGTGCTGGTAGTTGAAAGCATAACGACTTTCCGCCGCCTGTGGGCATAATAATCATCAAATCCCGATTAGAAAGCGCATTTTCGATAATTTCTTTTTGTCCAAGGCGAAAGTTATCGTAACCGAAGTGATATTTCAGCGTTTTTTCTAATTGAGGGTACTCAGACATAGCGATCGCTTTTTTTAGGCTTTCTGCGTAGGTAGTGATGAAGATATCAGAATTTTAACAATCTCCCGCCTGGAAGTGGCAATAATTCAGAGAAGCGATCGCTCCTCTTTCCCAAAATTTATGTAACTGCCTAGCTAGTAGTATTTGAGGAAAGGAAAACAGAGACATTACCTTG
>NZ_JCACKS010000201.1:0-54878 GCF_059505505.1 Pelatocladus sp.
TAATTGGTTTACCCATTGTTGTTACTGTACTTCACTAGATTAAGAAACGCTATAACATTAATCCCTATTAGGGATTGAAACTGATAATTCCTTATGAACAGAACTAAACTTTTTGTTGCAACTAACATTAATCCCTATTAGGGATTGAAACTTGATGTCCCTCAGCCAACAATTTCGGAATTAGCGTTGCAACTAACATTAATCCCTATTAGGGATTGAAACTTAAAAAACTGGCTCTTCAGTATCCATACTGCTCACTCAAAATCTTAAATACTGTTGCGCCCATAATGCTGCCTGAGTACGATTTTGTACACCAAGCTGACAAAGAATTTGAGTGATGTAGTTTTTTACCGTACCTTCAGTCAGATAAAGAGTTTGAGCAATTTCTCGATTGTTTTTCCCTTGACCCAATAGAGTTAAAACTTCTAGTTCGCGATCGCTAAACAAGTTTTGGTAGTTTGTGTGTTTAGATACAGGGGGATTAATTTGAGCAAAGACTTTGGGAGCGATGGTTGGCCCTAGCTGGCTGTATCCTTGATTCAGGGTGCGGATTGCTGCTGCTAATTGTCCGGAGGGAGTACTCTTGAGTAGATACCCTAATGCTCCTGCTTGTAGGGATTGCCAAATATATTCATCTTCATCAAACGTTGTTAGTACCAGAATCTTGATCCAGGGATAGCGTTGGTGAATTTCACGAGTGGCAACTACCCCATCACAAACAGGCATCCTTACATCCATTAGAATCACATCAGGCTGGAGTTTTTTAGTAAGGGCGATCGCTTCATTACCATCATTAGCTTCACCGACAATTTCTAAATCTTCTTCTAGTGACAATAAGGATGCTAATCCTTGCCGAAATAGATGTTGATCATCTACAAGCAAAAGCCGAATCATCGAGGAACTGTGATCCAAATATGAGTACCTTGACCAGGGGTACTTTTAATACTCAGCTTACCATTCAATATTTGTATCCGCTCTTGCATTCCTCGTAATCCAAAACCAGAATGAGGCAAATCAGGATTAAAGCCCAGCCCGTCGTCTTCTAACTCCAGGATAATGGCATCAAGCGTAAATTGTCCTCGCAGAATCACGTGAGAAGTATATGCATGTTTTTGAATATTTGTCAATCCTTCCTGAATAATGCAGTAAAGTTGATGACTCGTCTGAAGAGGTAATGGTGGCAAATTTAGATCCGCCTGCACCGTAAAGGATCGGTTTTGCTGGATTTGCGTAACTAGGACGCTGAGTGCCTGATTGAGATCAAAATCTGATCGGCGTATTGTTTGTACAGCACGACGTACATCTTGAAGGCATTGACTAGAAAGATACTTGGCAGTATCCAGTGCTTGTAGAGTTTGATCAGGATCACGTTGGTGCAATTTTTGGGCTAGTTCTAACTGAACATCAAGAGTAGTAAGAGTGTGACCAAGGGAATCATGGATCTCACGAGCTATACGAGTACGTTCCAAAGTTGCTGCTAAAGTTTCCACTTCTTTTGCTAACATCTCTGCTCTCTGTCGGCTTTTGCGCTCCGCCACGATCACAAAACCCAGCAAAATTATAAACAGGCTGGCTCCTATGTAATCTAGCAAACTGGTCAATAAAATTGCCTTGGCGTCATATACATACTCTGAACCACGGGATTGGAGTTTTGTAATGGTTTCTGCTATCCGTTGGGGAAGATACCAAGCTTCACTGGATAAGTAGCCAATTCCCGTGAAAATTGCTGTTAGGATGACATCTCTGCGACTGAGAAGAAAACAACTCTTGGCAAGAACAAAATACATAAAGATTGTAAACCAAAAACGTAGCCAAACAGCAGAGACAATTAATATTATTTCCACAGCAATGAAAGCTCGTCTTTGCCAGAGTGGACGCTCAAGCGGAAAAATAAAACTGAGTAAAAAGAACGCAATATTAAAAGCAATAAATAAGGGTAGTAAATGCGGGTGATCTTGAAAATAATTGCTGATCAAGCCGGAAAAGAGATTTGCTAGCAAAATCACCCATTCTACCCATCGCAATATCCAACGAAAAGAGAAAAAACGGTTTGCGAGCAGGTTCATTGAACTAGAGGCAGGGAAATATCTTCACGGGTAATATCATGCAATACTGTGTTGAATTTAAAACATGACTTTCGTCATGAATTTTAGATGACTTTTGATAAGGCGATCGCGAAGTTAACTTCGATACTCTGATGTGGAGATGATCGTTTGTCAGGAAAAAGCAAATGAAGCGCAAAATGATTCTAAATTCTTTGGTTGGGCTATCAATTCTTGTAACTGGTTTAGTCATTTCTTTTAAATCTGGAGCTGAACCTGCATCTGTTTTTAGACCTTTAATTGACGATATTCGCACTCAGTTACCAAAAGGATTGAAAATGCGTTTACCTTCTTCTCTCCCTCCCGTAGCTTCCAAGATCAAGCTTTATTCCTACATTGCTTCTGATAGTAAAGTCTTTGAAGTTCGCCTCCCAAATACATCGGATTGTTCTGCCTCAAACAACCCTTCTGCTTGTACTACTGGAGGATTTGGCGTCTTCACTCCAGAGGGAACTTCTAAAATTTGGCCTCCGAAAGGAGATAGTATCACTCCAGTAGACTTGGGGAATGGCATTAGTGGCTTTTATATCACCAGGGGACAAGGAAATAACATTAGCCAATACGTTTTTTGGAAGCAAGATGGACTGGAATACGTATTAGGATTGGGAGGTGGTTCAACTAGGGATGTGTCCCAACAGCAGATGATAGATATGGCTATCTCAATGGCAAATGAACCTGCAATTACCGGCGAGCAATAATGGAGTAATTAGTGAAGATATCAGGATGTGTTGGGGTATTGCTCAATACATTATGATCATCTATAGTATTCCTAAATAATTCGTGAACAACAAGATCCCCGACTTCTTAAAGAAGTTGGGGATCTGGATATCTCAATTTTGGCAAATTCAACTCCAAATAATAACCAACAATTTACCTATTTAAAGGCACTCTAATTAATTGATAAGCACCACTTTTTCCTAAAGTTTGATAATTATTTGCTTGCAAACCCATTTCTGGAAACTTTTTCGGTTGAGCTAAAACTAAAATTGAATCAGTTTGTGTTTTCTGCACAGCCTGAGTTCTCACATAATCTCCTGCGGCTACACTCATTTTGATGTAATTTACAGGACGGTGGCTATAAAAAACAACGGTGGGTTTTTTGAAGCCAACCATGAGTAATTCTTCACCTGGTTTTTCAGCTTTAACTGCGATCGCTGCCAATTCTCTTAAAGGTAACTGACGCTGTTGATCTATTAAAAACAAAGCTGGAGTCAAGACAAAAATTAAAGACAGCGCAAACGCCAACAAATTCACACCAATCAATAGACGCCAACGACGACGCAGTATTACCACTACTAATACCACAGCACAAACGAACCAGATCACACTGCCCAAAGTTGTTAAACTTGATTGTTGCAGCAGTTGGCGAAATTCGGGTGCAGCAGGATCAGCACCTATTAACCGGGGTACATAAAACAGCGCTACTGCGATCGCTGATACAAATACTACATTAACCCAGCCAGTCCAGAGGAGAGAGGAAGGGGACAGAGGAGTGGGAGAAGTATGGGAAGACAACACAGAAAAATTGCCTCCTTGTCCTCCTTGATCCCTTATCGCTTTGTCTTGGAAGAAATCGCTCCACAAAAGTCCCACCAGAATGGCTGCTGCTGGCATTAATGGCAAGACATAGCTAGGAAGTTTGGTGACAGCAATGGTAAAAAAGCCAAAGATGCTAGCAAACCAGAAAAAGGCAAATAAACCAAGTTGTTGCGATCGCTCTTGAGAACGCCAATACTGACGCTGCCAAAATTTTAGCCTTGCCATTGATAGGGGTAAGTATACTGAGTAAGGAGCAAAACCCAGTAATACTACCAAAAAATAAAAAAACCAAGGAGCTCTATGACCGTTGACTACTTCTGTAAAGCGTTCGATATTGTGGTAGCCAAAAAAGGAGTTAATAAAATTCCAGCCATTGCGCCAAATTACTAGCACGTACCAAGGTACTGATAAACCCAAGATAATTAGCATACCTAACAAGAGGCGCATTTCCCGCACAACCTCTCGCAATTTGCCCAGATAAAGCAAAAATACACCAATAATTAGCCCAGGTAAAACAATACCTACAGGCCCTTTAGTCAAAATTGCCCCAGCTATTAGTACGTAGCAAGCGAGATACCAATTATTGGGTAATGGGGATTGGGAAAGAGAAATTCCTCCTTGTCCCCTGTCCCCGTTAGCGTAGCGTTTCCTCTGGAGAATCCCCGATCCCTCCTGACTAGCATATCCAAGAAAAAAGCACAACAAAGCTGATGCTATACAGCCAGTCAGCAGCATATCTGAGACACCAGTTCTTCCCCATACAATCATTTCGGGATTGAGTGCCATGACAGCTGCTACTAAACCTGCTGTTAACCAGCGTCTGGAAGGACGAAAAACTTGTTCTAAGGCATCTTGTTTTGCCAGTTGCCATTGCACAGTGTAGAATGCTAAGGCAATTACACTCATTGCCGCGATCGCACTTGGCAGACGCACTGCCCACTCATTCACACCAAAAATGTTGTATGCGATCGCCTGACACCAGTAAATCAAAGCAGGCTTATCAAAGCGAGTTTTATCATTGAAAAACGGCGTGATCCAATCGCCTGTTACGTACATTTGCCGAGAAGCTTCAGCAAACAAAGGCTCAGTTTCATCTATCAGCCCAATACTACCCAAATGCCAAAAAAATGCGATCCCACCAACCAAAATCAACCACAAAGTTGACAGTGCGATCGCCAAGGCTGGACGTTTGCCAATCCTATTTAACAACTGGTCGAAAGCGCGAATTGTCATTTAGTCACAAGTCAATAGTCAATAGTCAATGGTCAATGGTCAATGGTCAATGGTCAAGGGCCACTAGTCAATACTCGTTTGACGTGATTTTTTGTTTTTTGTTCTCAAAACCAATACCAAATGATATGAGGTTTGCGGTTTCCCTGACCACTAACAAATAGACATCTGGTACAAAAACCAACAATCAACAATTAAAAACTAATAATTGACTATTGATCAAGAATTAATTCCCATTCTTTCTTTTGCGGATTCCAGACAGGAGCGGGAGTTTCGCCAACTACGTAAGGTCCCCAGTAGCGACGGGAACCATCCTGTGCAAAGGCGACTAAAACATCTCCCTTTTCGATTTTGATGCTACCGTTAGGTAGCGATAAAATTAAACCCTTTTCACTACCTTCTCCTGGAGCAAAATCCCAATGTGCTGGGACTGCATAATTTTCTTGAGAATTACTTTTAACTCCTGCTTTGCGTGCTAGTAAAGCAAGACGGACAGGTTGTTCAGTTTGATTACTCATTCGTAAACTTCCCTGGCTTGCTGCTTTGATCGTTGAGCCTTGATGATATGCAAATAAGGATTTTTTTTGAGATGTCGCTACAGAAGTATCTAAAGTAGAAGCGATCGCACTTTCTGAGTTAGTGTTTGATTGAGATTCAGAAGATTGATCCCCCTCAAAAGATACTTTCAGTTCATAGCAACCTACAGCTAACAAAAGCAATCCTAAGCAAGCAGCTGCGAGAACAGCATGACGGTAGATTAGCGGTTTCATATTGTATAGATATTACAAATAAGTATTTTTCTAGGCTCGTTCAACTGAACCCTACAAGCAGTAGACTTAGAAATAATCCGAACTAGGGAAACATTCGGTAGTCTGTAACAAAACAAGTCTCACGGGCTAGCCATCTTTTACGTTGAAAGCTGGTTCTTTCAAGCCCACACGCTCACTGTATTGAGTCAGTGTGGGTATGGGTAGTTGACATAGTAGCCTAATATCAACATTGACCAATGATTAAGTGAATATGCAAAGCATTTCACTGATCACAAATTACTGGTGACTCATTGAATTGAGGACTACAGACTTTTTGAGAATTATGGGTAGGATGTATACTTTATGCCATTATGAGCAACAATACTGAAGGAAGTTAGGAAAAATTTCCTTGACGCTTCATTTATTCGTACTAGCTCAAGATGATGATACTATATATTGATTTTTGTGTTCACCCTAAACCCAAAACAGCTTCAATTGACCTCTTGCAAAAGTCGAATGAACCCCCCTCAATCCCCCCGTGAACGGGGGGAAGATTTAGTTCCCTCCCCGTTTACGCTTAGGGTTAGGGTGGGGTAAAAATATTTTTGCAAGAGGTCTAATATTATCCACATAACTTTATGCTAAACCTAATATCTTCAAGATGGAAATATCTAATCAGATTTTGATCAATGTCACCATCATCAATCATGCAAAATACTCGTCTCAATAACTTATTCAATGCGATCGCTAGGAGGTTAGAACAGTGGATTTTCAACCCTTGGCGACGCATATCTATACTAATCATTAGTTTTTTATTTGGTTTTTTTCTAGGAAACGCACTTGCAACTACAGCTGGACAAACAGCAGAATGGGATATTGTAGTGGCTGGAACTTTAGTGTTGGCAACAGAAATTGCCAACAGGATATTTTACAATCGCAGCGTCTTAGCACGACAAGTATTTTGGGTGCAAGCAATGAACTATCTGAAAATTGGTCTCACCTACAGTTTATTTTTGGAAGCATTCAAGCTGGGATCGTGAGGAGTGGGAATCGGGGACGTATCAATTAAAAATTAAAAATTAAAAATTGTGAATGGGGAGAAGGGAGAAAATACCCAATGACAAATGACAAATGACAAATTTTTATATCCTGATGTGCTGGAATTTTGCCAAACTCATCTGCGGATGCAGCCCCAGATGGTGTCGGAGGTGTTATGTAATTTGTGGCTACCTTTAGCTACAAAGTTGGTGTCCCAGCGACAGCAATTAAATCGTCCGTTGATTCAGGGTATTTTGGGAGGACAAGGGACGGGTAA
Organism: Pelatocladus sp.; assembly: GCF_059505505.1. Classification (NCBI taxonomy): domain Bacteria; kingdom Bacillati; phylum Cyanobacteriota; class Cyanophyceae; order Nostocales; family Hapalosiphonaceae; genus Pelatocladus; species Pelatocladus sp. The sequence goes on from NZ_JCACKS010000201.1 coordinate 6,936, forward strand.
AACTACTTTGTGTAGAGTTTTGACCTTGATTTTTCAACACTTGGGATATCAAACGCTGAGTTTGTCTTTGGATGACCTATACAAAACCTATTGCGATCGCCAAATTCTCAAACAGCATGATCCCCGTTTGATTTGGCGCGGTCCGCCTGGAACTCATGATGTTGAGTTAGGCTTAACTGTATTAGACAAAGTTCGCAATTGTGAACTTCCAGTATCAGTTCCCCGCTTTGATAAATCAGCACACAATGGTGCTGGTGATAGAACTACTCCAGAAATTGTGGCAAATGCAGACATTGTGTTATTTGAAGGTTGGTTTGTAGGCGTGCAACCTATTGATCCCAGTGCATTTGATCACCCACCACCACCGATCATCACTCCTGATGACAAAGCTTTTGCTCGTGATATGAATCGTAACTTGCGTGATTATCTGCCACTATGGGAAAGATTGGATGGTTTAATCGTGTTGTATCCCCAAGATTATCGACTTTCTTTAGAGTGGCGCAAGCAAGCAGAAAGGGAAATGATTGCTGTTGGCAAATCAGGGATGAGTAATGCAGAAATTGAGCAATTTGTCAACTATTTTTGGTGTTCTCTCCATCCAGAATTATTCATTAAACCGTTAGTCGAATCTCCCACACTAGTTGATTTAGTGATTGAGATCAATTCCGATCATAGTTTCGGCAATATCTTAACTCATTAGTCAATTATTGATTGACAGTTGACAACTGTCATTGGTGTTTATTCTCCCCCTTGTTCTCCTTCCCAATTTTGAATTTTGTAGACGCGGAGCGGCTACTTACAGAAGTCGCTTACGCGCCTACCGAAGGTATTTTGAATTTTGAATTGATACGTCCCCAATCCCTAATCACTCGTTGATAAAGCTTGATTAATATGATTGAGTAAATCTTCCATAGAGATCGACCGAGGTAAAACTTGGCTTGCGATCGCACCGACAGCATTTTCTAGAGACTGTTCTTGAGTAAGATCAGGATTTAATTGCTGATCTAGTACTAAAACGGGTGGCAATTTTACTGGTAACTCTCCAAGTGTTTTCAGGGCTGAGTATACTTCTTTTTTGAGGCTGGATTCTTCTAAGCAAATTAGTAATAAGTCAACGCTTTTGTGACGGAGTTGTTGTAGCAGTTCTTCCCAAGATCTACCAATAGTCGCTTTGAGTCCGGCTGTATGTAGATACTGAATTAATGCTTGAAACCACTCTGAACCACGAGAGATAGTTAGAGGTTTAAAACCTTGATTGGGAAAATCTTTGACTTGAGAGTCTTTTTCTAAAGTTTTGCTAGTAGAATGCTTACGTTTTGCATCTGGTAAATCTGGTAGTGCTGCCAATTCTACAACTAATATACTGGAAGGACAGGAAATACCAACTGCTATTTGCAGCACTGACAATAAAGCATCTATTTTTTTGTTTTTATCGCTGTTGTTGGTATGCGATCGCGTTAAACAAGGAAACACGGACAAACCAGTTATTTGAGAAGCTGTCTGTGTAGTTTGAACATCACAGGTAACTATAGGTAGATTTGCCAAGCGAGGAAGCTTACTTAGTTTTTGCAAGTAAGCTGTTGCTGCGGGTACTTCTGGGTCTAGCAAAATGACATCAAATTGCCACACTCTACCTAGCAATTCTGCTTGTTCAATATCATCGACTTCTATAATTCGATGTTGTTGCAGTAAGGGATATAAATCGAGATTTTCTCCTTCAGGATGGACGAATCTAAGAATTCGCAGTGGTGCATGACTTAGAACAGGTTTTGTTTGTTTGTTTTGCTGCTTTTTTTGGGAAACTATATACAAACTTTCCAATAATGGTGCTAAGAACTGAGGTTCTACAGGTAAGCTTAAAAAACCATCTGCACGATTAGCAAATGCTTGCTCTTTCTCAGCTGCGGTTGCTGTCACAATTACAGGAATGTGGCGAGTTGTAGCATCAGATTTGAGTAAAGTTAGCACATCCCAACCCGAAAGCAGAGGTAGTAGGGGATTGAGAAATACAGCTTTTGGTTGCAAACGACGGGCTTTTTCTACAGCTTCACATCCGGATCGCGCTATTACTACTCGATAACCTAAACCTGTGAGTTGTTCGGTAAAGTCTTCAATATATCGGGCTACAGCTTCTACAACCAATACTAGTTGTTGGGAAGAGGTGGAATGGTGGGATGATGATGATGATGATGATGATGTAGATTTTTGTCCCCATCTGTGTTGTGTCCCCAGGCTTGAGGTAGTGGAATGGTGGGGTGAAATCTTTCTTTTGATCTCGCGATCTGGCGATCTCTTCTTCATCTGTGTCTCAATCTCTTCCTCTGCTAGTCTTCCTAACTCTTTTGGAGGACTTGGTGGTAACAACAAAGTGAACTGACTGCCTTTACCTTCGCGAGATAAAAAGTTAACATCACCACCATGCAGACGAGCAAGGGCCCTAGTTAATACTAATCCCAGTCCTGTACCTTCAAACTGGCGGGTAAGTGGATGTTCTAATTGTTGAAATTTTTGAAAGATCAGATGCTGTTGATGTTCGGGAATACCAAGGCCTGTATCCCAGACTGTAAATGTAATCCAACCTTCCCAGCGACTGACTCGCAATCCAATTTCTCCTCCAGTTTCTGTGAACTTGAAAGCATTGGATAGCAGGTGTACCAACATTTGACGCAGGCGAAATTCATCTGCGACAATTTCTTCTAAACCTGGTTCTATAGAAAGACTGAATGTGTGTTCTTCTCCACCAGCTTGAGGATGATGGGAAGAAACTGTGGTTTTGCGACTTTGAGCATGGATAGCTTTTGCTTCATCGACAGCGCGATCGCACACTGTACGAATATTCACAATTGCCAGCATCAGTTCCATTTGCCCTGTTTCCATGCGGGTCAAATCTAAAATATTATTGACTACACTCATCAAATGCCGCCCACTTTGATGAATTAGTCCAGCATAACGTGCTTGTCGCTCATTGAGTTCTCCTAATTGTTGATCTACTAACAACCGCGATAATCCCAAAACCGCCGTGAGGGGAGTTTTTAACTCATGGCTAATGCAGGCTAAAAATTCGTCTTTTAACCGATTTAGTTGCATCAAATCGGCATTTTTTGCTGCTAGTTCTTTACAAAGCTGCTGCTGTTCGGTGACATCTGTTGCTAACATTAACCACAAATCTGAGTTCAGCACGGTGTCGGAACTAGGATTTTTGACTTTCAGTTCTGGGCTGTCTAAAGGAATTTTGGCAAATTGCCAGACTCGTTCTTGACCATTTTCTACTTCTACAACACAGGTGCAAGTTCCATGCTGGCTATCTAAAAAGCAGCGATTTTTAGAAGGTAATCGTGTAGACAATATTGAACTTTCGGTTGTAGTTGTAGTTGTAGTTGTAGTTGTAGTTATTGGTAGTAGTACTTCACTACTAGTGGACAAATGATCATTTCGTACCAGAGTTTTGGCAACTATGGGCTGGGTTTGATAATGATCAGCATTATTGTTGGTGCTGATATCGGCTAGACTTTTGTGAGTTGCATATTCGAGGTTTTTGACAGCTGCGGGGTTGAGGATTGCTTCTACTTGTTGTCTAACGCCTTCTGGGTCTTTTAAAATTCCTAATTGTTCCCACCATGCTGGATTTTGAGTGACAACCTTGCCTGTGTTCGTTTGCAGCATTAAAGGCCAAGGTAATCTTTCCAAAAGTTGGATGAACGGATGATTAGGCAATGGTGCAAATGGGGGTGTTGTCTGTTTTGTCTGTTTTGCTTCTTTTGCAGTCTTGGCGGCGAGGGGTGCTTTGCGGCGACGGGATTTAGTTTTGTTAGTACTATCTTCGATTTGCGGTTGATTTTGTACTTTTTGCCGAAACACAAATTGCAGCAACCGTGAAGTATCTATTAACCCCAAAAATTTGCCTTCAGGGTCAATTAATGCCCAATCTCGGTTAATATTATTTTTGGTCTGTTGCGATCGCAATAAATGACTGAATTCCTCGATACCACAATCAGACGCTAAAGTCTGTATTGGTTGTATCAAGCTTGATTCCCGACTTGCCAATGGCTGCTGTAAGTTAAAAGACCCTGCTTGATTGCTATTTCCTTGATTTGCTGCCAAAATTTCTGGTAGCAAATGAGCAGAATAAATTACCCCAATGGGGTTTTGCTGCTCATTTAAAACTATCAAGCGATCGCACTGCTGCGCCTCAAAAATTTCCAATACAACTTTTAAAGTTGCTGTTTTTGAGCAAATGGGTACAGTGCAGACGAATTCGTATAGCGGGTACTTTAGCATTGACATAAGCTTTATAAGCTTTCGAGTATCATTCTGTCGGTATGGAAACATTTAGCATCACCAAGTAGTTAAGCTGGTGCTGTTCGCGTTTCCAGCCATATCTTCACTTTGCCATTGCGGGTTATAAGGCAATACGGTCAGCCTAGGGAATTCAAAAGTCAAAATTACTATTGTTTATGCAGCATGGCAAGAAATCATACAAAAGCTTATAGCATTGGTGTTATTTCTGTGAGCATAGCTGCTTTTAGCGTATCTATTGTTTGGTACTAAGTAGTTTGTATTAGTTATAACTACTACTAAAAATATAGCTTCCTGGTGTCAGTTGTGCTGTTGTTGTAAAAAACCCTCTTTAAGATTAGCAATACCTAAAACAATTATGGCTCCAAAGATTCGCTTTAGAACCTTTAGGAATTATAATGATTTACAACGCAATGATTATTTAACTTAGTTTAAGTATTTTATCTAAGGAGTAAAACTAGAAAATCTGTATTTAGTTAGATATGAAGAACAAGAGGCAAAATCTCGCTGATTTAGCATGAAACTAAATCTTTCCCTTTGAACTCTGATTTGCCTAAAACAGTGTCTAAGAGCAGGCATTTACAACTATTTACTCTGCGTTGATCTTCTCCTCAAAATACAGGTCAAGTGCTTGTTTGAAATAATATCTGTAACAGTTGTTAATAAGATTGTACAATTTGTTAAGAAGCAATCTTTAGGTAACTTTACAAAATGGCCATGCAGCCGATGGGACTGTGAGATTGTTTGTCAAATTACCAAATCATAACTTTATGTTCTGAGTTCAGTTGCTCAAGGAGGTACACATAAGATCATATTAATACTATGAAGCAATCAAACATTAATATTGTTTTGATATTATGATCCGATAAATTTTAGTTGGCATGATAAATAAGAAAGCTATTTATCTAATCACTATAACTAAACAGTTGAAAAAATCTCATCTTTTCCCGAATAATTAGTTACATTCAAAAGTAAAAAACAAACAATAAAATCGAAGATTTTAGATGTCACCAGATGCCAGCAGCAAGAACAATAGATTTTTTTTCAGCAAATGACGAAAGCCGAACAACAGGCATTTTTACAGGAACTTAAATTAGAATACCGCCAAATTCTTATAGATTACTTTACCACAGACAAAAGACTGAAGGAAAAAATTGATAAATTTATCAATGCAGTATTTTATGCTAATATTCCTGTGCCGCAAATTATAGAAATTCATATGGAACTTATTGATGAATTTTCCAAGCAGCTAAGATTAGAAGGACGCGGAGACGAGACATTACTAGACTATCGTCTGACGTTAATTGATATTCTGGCTCATTTGTGTGAACTTTATCGGCGATCGCTTCCTCAATAGATACATTTGATTTCAGGCTTATGCATGTTTGTGTATAGAGAGTTAGCGCTGATAGGCTAATAGTACTGTGTCAACCTAACTTTGAGAGGTTATAGATCCCCCACAACTTTTGCGAAGTCGGGATCTGGACACCCACAACTCATCAAAATAAATGGGACAGAGCAGTAGTTTTGGATAGCATCTCTATTTTCATGGCATTGTACTAGTATAGGAAAACAGAAGACAAAAAGCCTACGTTATAGCAAAGTTAAGCTTTTTGTCTTGCAGTGGGAGGTTTGCTACCACCCAAAGATTAGTACCTGAAAATGTTGTTGCGCTTGTTTGATAACTTCTTTACTCTTTATCCCAGACTCTAGCTGACTATGAATAAAATCAAAAAGAGTTATGTTCTCAAGTTGTACGTAGCAGGGAATACCGCCAACTCAGTCATGGCACTAAGAACACTAAAAAATATATTAGAACGAGAATTTAAAGGAGTGTATACTCTCAAAGTCATAGACGTACTCAAAAACCCACAATTGGCGGAGGAAGACAAAATATTAGCTACACCAACATTATCTAAAATATTGCCTCCACCCGTTCGGAAAATTATTGGTGATCTTTCAGACCGAGAAAGAGTATTGATTGGTTTAGACTTACTTTACGAAGAGTTAATAGAAGACGAACAATTTCAAGCAGAATAGATTATATAAATAGATAAAACATAAGTCTCAACATTTTATTAATATAATAACTGGGTTAAATTCCCATTTGGTAAGTATAAAACAAAGATGAGAGAAAACGACCAACCAGAGAAAAACAACACACCTTTATTTGGTGGTGTCGAAAAAATTCGTACGATGATAGAGGGGTTTGATGATATTAGTCATGGTGGATTACCTGTAGGGAGAACAACTCTGGTCAGTGGTACCTCTGGAACTGGTAAAACTTTATTTTCTCTCCAGTTTCTTTTTAACGGTATTAGCTATTTGGAAGAACCAGGAGTGTTCGTCACCTTTGAAGAATCCCCCTATGATATCATAAAAAACGCCTATATTTTTGGTTGGGATTTGCAAGGCTTAATCAATGATGGGAAGTTATTTATTTTGGATGCTTCTCCTGACCCAGAAGGACAAGATATTGTTGGTAACTTTGACCTTTCAGCATTGATTGAACGCTTGCAGTATGCTATACGCAAATATAAAGCAAAAAGAGTAGCTATTGACTCCATCACTGCTGTATTTCAGCAATATGAAGCTATTGGAGTCGTCAGGCGCGAAATTTTTCGTTTAGTAGCCCGACTCAAACTCCTGAATGTCACCACTATAATTACCACAGAACGTACCGAGGAATATGGTCCAGTCGCTTGTTTTGGAGTAGAAGAATTTGTTTCCGATAACGTAGTAATTGTCCGCAACGTCTTGGAGGGGGAACGTCGTCGTCGTACCATCGAAATTTTGAAACTGCGTGGTACAACACACATGAAAGGCGAATATCCTTTCACAATTACTAATGAAGGAGTCAATATTTTCCCACTTGGGGCAATGCGCTTAACTCAAAGATCTTCCAATGTACGTGTATCTTCTGGGGTTACAACCTTAGATGATATGTGTGGCGGTGGTTTCTTTAAAGATTCAATTATTTTAGCCACAGGAGCTACAGGCACAGGTAAGACATTATTAGTCAGCAAATTTCTGCAAAATGGGTGCAAAAACAGTGAACGGGCAATATTATTTGCCTACGAAGAATCGCGCGCTCAACTCTCGCGTAACGCCTCATCTTGGGGAATCGAATTTGAGGATTTAGAACGTCAAGGATTGCTGAAAATAATTTGTACCTATCCTGAATCAACTGGTTTAGAAGATCATCTACAAATTATCAAGTCAGAAATTGCTGATTTTAAACCTGCTCGGATTGCTATTGATTCACTCTCAGCCTTGGCACGCGGTGTAAGTAATAATGCATTCCGACAATTTGTCATTGGTGTCACGGGGTACGCCAAGCAAGAAGAAATAACAGGCTTTTTTACTAATACAACCGATCAATTTATGGGTTCGCATTCGATTACCGACTCCCATATTTCCACAATTACTGACACGATTTTGATGTTGCAGTATGTAGAAATTCGTGGAGAAATGTCACGGGCAATCAATGTATTTAAAATGCGTGGCTCTTGGCATGATAAGGGTATTCGTGAATACAATATCACGGCGGATGGCCCGGAAATTAAAGATTCTTTCCGCAATTACGAAAGAATTGTTAGCGGAGCGCCTACTCGCGTTAGTATCGATGAAAAAGCTGAACTGTCTCGAATAGTCAAGAGTTTTCAAGACAAAGACAGTAATGATGCTTCTAGTTAGCCTCGTGTTATATTCTGTGTGAAAAAACGGTATGAAGCCGCCTTATTGTTGTGTGAGGGGATGCGGTGAAAGGACAGATAATACTCTATAGTTTCTTACCTGGTGTAACAGCAGCAGTGTTAACCACTCAACCGAGTTGGGCGCAAAATGTTGTTAACCCCAGTATTTCTACCCTGAACGAGGGTGGAAACTTAGTAGCAGACAATACAAAAAATCAAGTTTCTGCTGGAAATAGTAGTTTTTCAACTAATTTGCCAACAACAATCAAAACACCAGAACCGACAGATTTTAAGACAATTAACATGCAGAGGTTTGGGAGTGATGATGTTGGGAAAATTGCTACTAAAACAATTGGTGTACCAATAGAAGAAATTTCTTTTCAAGATCAAAGAAGTACTTTCAGGGTGACATCAGCCCAATACCAAGCCCAGCCAGTAGATAGCAATCAGTTAGCCTCTGCGATTTTTGATGCCAACTTGCAGCCAGAAATTATGCAGGTAGCTCCCTTTGACTATGGTACTCAGCATCTACGCCAAAGCACTGCTGAGGCTAAAACTGGATCACCGAAAAACTCTGTCAAACCTAGATCGCCGTCTCAAGTTGGGCAAAAATTGCGTGAAGTCATAATTAGTAGAAGTTCAAATCCAGAAAAATTGCCAGTGGGTGTAAGTGATGCGATCGCTCCCCAGGAATTTACCAACTCTACCACTACACAAGCACCATCAAAGCAAAACCCTAACATCCAAGCTTCAGCTTTTTTACAAAATGTCGCTAGAGGTTCAGGTTCGGCAAAATTATTAGCGATCGATAATTGCTCTCAAGATACACTTAGTTGTCCTCCACAAAATCTCAGCCCGCAACTCGTATCGCAAGCAATTTCTCCGACAGCACCAACAATCAACAATCAGCAACAACAAACAACTCCACAAGTCCCCATCGTTTCGCCAATTTCCAAACCAACAACACCTGCACCTAATTACCTCAATCCTGACAAAAGCAATCCCTTGCTATTTCCTACCAAACCTGATGAAGTTAGACAAAAGGGAAACCAGCCAATTACCTTAGAACAAGCTGTAGATTTAGCACAGCGCAACAATACACAACTACAAATATCTTTATTGGAATTACAACGAGCTCAAGCTAGCTTGCGGGAAGCTCAAGCTGCTTTATTTCCCACCCTTGACTTGAGTACTAGCATTACCCGCAGCCAATCTGCTCAAAGTCAACTCACCTCAGAAATACGAGACGAACAAGAACGGGGTTTACCACCAGAACTGCGTACTCAATCCAACGACGATGAACCTGGTACATCCTTCAATGGTCAAGCACAACTTATTTATAATATCTTTACTTCAGGCAGACGTTCAGCCAACATAGGCGCTGCTGAAGAACAGGTACGCTTCCAAGAATTGGATACTATGCGTCAAGCTGAGGAAATTCGCCTCACTGTCGCCACAAATTACTACGATTTGCAAGAAGCAGATGAAAATGTACGCATCGCCCAATCTTCTGTGAGAAATGCTGAGGTGACTTTACGCGATGCTCAAGCTTTAGAAAGAGCGGGTGTAGGTACTCAATTTGATGTACTTAGAGCGCAGGTAACTTTAGCAAATGCTCAACAAGATTTGAGTGGAGCGTTATCTCAACAAAGAATTCGCCGCAGTCAGTTAGCAAGTACATTAAATGTTCCAGATGCATTAACTGTCAGTGCCGCAGATCCTGTAAGATTGGCAGGTCTGTGGAATTTGCCGCTAGAAGATACGGTTGTACTAGCCTATCAAAATCGTCCAGAACTGCAACAGCAGTTGGCACAACGCAATATTAGCGAACAGCAACGACGTTTAGCACTTGCAGAACTTGGCCCACAAATCAGCTTAGTTGCTAGTTATAACCTATTAGATCAGTTTGATGATAGTATTAGCGTCACCGATGGTTATTCCGTTGGAGTGCAAGCCACCCTAAATTTATTCGATGGGGGAGCAGCCAGAGCCAGAGCTAACCAGCAAAAAGCTAATATTAGGATTGCTGAAACTCAATTTAAAGATACACGCAATCAAATCCGCTTCCAGGTAGAACAAGCTTATTCGGAATTGAGATCTAACTTAGACCAAGTACAAACTGCAAATATTGCTTTAGAACAAGCTAGAGAATCTTTACGTTTGGCGCGTTTGCGATTCCAAGCAGGTGTAGGAACTCAAACAGATGTGATCGCAGCTGAAAATGACCTCACAAGAGCGGAAGGTAATAGTGTCAGCGCTATTTTGTCTTACAATCGCGCTCTAGCGACTTTGCAAAGATCTGTAACTGCTAGAGGATTAGCTAGGATTGCTCAATAGTAAATGGGGATTGGGGATTAGGGATTAGGGATTGAGGAAGGTAGAGACTCCACCTCCTCCTGCTCCTGCTCCTTCTTGATCCCCGATCCCCGATCCCCGATCCCCATTCCCCATTCCCCATTAAATTCCCGTTGTTCGCTCCCCGTAACGTAATAGCTTTTCGATCGCCACCAAACGATTTTCCCAAGCTTTGACTTGATAGGGTTCATTCACAGATTGCGATCGCATCCAGACGCGAAATTGAGACTGGAAACGAGCCAGAGTTGCTTTTGCTAGCCTATATTTACTTGCATTTGGTTCAGCAGCTAGTTGATTTAAAGTACTTTGTAAAACTTCTGCTTGAGTGTGAAAGTCCGAAACTGCGATCGCTGATAACTTCAGTTCGTCGTTTTGGTCAACAAATTTCCATTCATTTACCAAGGCATTATAACGGGCAGCAGCAGCAGCAAAAGGCTGACGAGAGGGAATCGGTTCTTTTTGCGTACCTTGTCTTCTACTTTGTGTGCGACTGAAAACTTTGTGTAATTCGTTGTTAAAATTCTCAGTAGCAAACAGAGCATAACCACTAATTGGCAAATCTCTGACTAATTGGATTTGGTCAAATGCTCCAGCAGTCGGTAAAGAAAGCAGACGAATTCCTGGTACTAGTAAGGTAGAGCCTAATTTTGAAGAAGCAATCCAAGGTTGTGCTAATCGCTCAAAGCGGAGGGTATCTTGAGCATAGGTCATGGGAATTATGACATCTACGTCACCTTGTCTTGCCCACACTTCCCAATCTTGTTGAATTTTCTGAATGCGTTCTTGTTCTGGTAAGGGAAATACTGCTACCGATAATATCAGGTTAGGTCTTTTCGCTCGCAAATTCTTGGACAATTCTGCAACAAAGCTATTTACTTGCTGAGTACGAAATTCTGTCCATTTCTGCCATAATTCCCTTTGGCTGGGAGAGATATTGATTGGATCTACACCCGTAAGTTGTTGAAACTTGGCTCTTGCTGCTTTACCATAGCCATAAGTCCTTCCTGCATTTGGATCTTGGAAAGGATAGCGAATATAGTCTAGTTGTAGGCCATCAACTTGATAGCGGGTAACAATTTCTTCATATAGTTGCTGTAAGTATTGTCGCACTTGTGGATTAGCTTGATCAAAAAAGGGTTTACCTTGACCTTGAGGAATCATTTGACCACGCTGATCATAATTTGCCCAATCTGGATGAGCAGCAAGCACTGGCCCTGGATAATCAGGTTTAAGGTTGAGAATTTGATTATGGCGTTGATTACCAGCTGCGAAAGTCCAAACCCAAGCGTGTAATTCCATACCTCTCTGGTGGGCTAATTTCACACTTGCTGCTAGGGGGTCCCAACCACGAATCAGGGGATTTTGTTGGGGTGCAACTTGACTAGGGTAGATGGTGTAACCAGAGTTGACTGTTTCAAAAAATACTGTGTTAAATCCTGCTTGTGCCAAGCGATCAAAAATTTTAGCCAATCCCTTTTCGCTACCAGCCCGCACAATTGTACCCCGATCAAGCCAGATTGCTCGGATTTCTGGTTGAGCTAATCTCTGATCAACAGGAAACTGTTGCAACAATGAAGACTTGGCCATGAACCAATTTGAGCGTGCTTGAGCATACTGTTTTTGAGCAATTAGCTGTGGCAAGTTTTTGACAACTTCCCTTGCTTGTGCTATTACCTGCTCAGTAGTCTGGACTGGTGCGCCAGATTTCACCGAAGCAAATTCTGCTTGCTGTACCTTAACAATTTGGGAATTACCATTTTGTACCGCAGCTGCTAGGTGAGCGCTTTCTACTCGACCGATGAGATTTTCTAACTGTTGTTGGAGAGCGATCGCTTCGTTACGACTAATAGGTGCATTAGATCTAGGTTCTATATCCAAACGCACTCTCTGCTCAAGTTGGTCAATAGCCTCATCGGAACGTGGGAACGTAATATTAGGTAGAGGTCTGGGTTGAGGAGCAGTGGCTGTAATTTGAGGAGGGGGTGTGCTTGGAGTGGGGGGTTTGTTTGGAGTAGGAGGAATACCTGGATTGACAGAAGTGCTAGCAATGACGGAGGTAGAGCAGTTTGATGAACCTCCTGGTACTTTACTAATAAAAATAGAAAACTTTTTGAGATGACGTTTGAGTGCAGCTTTTAACCAAGCAGTATCTGTCTGTACACCAGAAGCAGCGTCTACTCCCCAACGCCAACCTAACAAAGTAGAGCGTTCTGTGGTTAACACTGCTGGAGGTTTATCTTGAGCATCCCAAACAGCACCTGCTTGCGACGCCATAGCATTGGGAATCATGACGCCACCACGCACTGTACCCAGCAGATCATCTTGGTTGTCTAAATTACGTGTAATTACTGCTGATGGTTGTAATTTTTGGGGAGAGTTGAGGCTAAATCCCCAATATCCACCTAACAAAGATTCCAGCAGTTGGCGCACTCCCGGCGCTGATGAACTCCCCACTGGGCCACTAGCGATCAAACGTCCACCATTTCTCATCCATTCTTCGAGAGCGATCGCTTGTACTGGTGAGATACTCTCTACATTCGGCAAAAATAACACCGGGCGATCGCCCCAATCTGCTGCACTTTTAACGCTATCTAAAGAAATTACACAGTACTTGGCTCCGATTGCTTGTAAGCGATTTTCAATTCCCGCCCACTGACTGGCATTTTCTTGGGTATGGACAATACTAAATACAGGTTCTTCACTAGTTGCAGCTATTGCTGGTGCGATCGCGAATAGATTATGTAGTATAAATATAAATTTTATTTTAAAAATAAATAATCCAGTTGTTTTGATATTTTTTAATTTATTTTTTTTTATCTTTTTATTTAGCACTTCACTATTTACTCCTCAATTAATATTGGTCATTGGTCATTGGTTATTGGTTATTGGTCATTAGTAGGTAGTTAATTTCAACAACCAAATAATAACAAACCAACTATTTAATACAGGTCTTTATCAGTTCCTCTACTCCGGCAACGGGAAAGATGTTTGTATCCAATTTACGGGCTAATTCTTTCATATTTATATCATCTAAAAATACCAACTCACCATGCTTTAGCATGATACTTGGCAGCAAGATGCCATCTCCTAAATCTTGACCTTGTAAATTTAACAACAAATCATGACCAGTAAGCAAGCCTGTCACGGATATATTTTGTCCCCAATAATCACTATTAAGAGCCTGCATATTTACTTCTAAACCTTCTACCGAATTTAACCGTTCTAGAATTGGTTGAAATGCTTGTTCTACAGCGTTACCCACTACCCAAGTAAATCTTTTTTGCTCTTTTATTTTTGGCGGTAGTAATTGATCCGCAGTTTGCATAAACTGCTTGATAAACAAGCGAATCGAGCCGACACCGTTATCGATTTGGGGATAGTCTTCATATTCAGATTCACATGGTAATTTCTCTCCTGCGATTAAAAACCATTCATCAGCTAACCAAGCAAATGTAGAATCAAATTTTTGTCGAAATTGCTGCTGATGCGATCGCACTTGTTGAATCACTTCTTGAGCTTTTTCTGGTGTAACTGGTGTCAGTTCGTCTTTTGAGGGACGAAACTTGGTTAATCCCACTGGTACTACTGCTACCGAAGCAACAGCTGGCACTTCACCAGTATGAAATGACGCTAATTCTGTTAGGGTTTGTTCCAAGTGCTTGCCATCATTTATACCAGGACATACTACTACTTGGGCATGGATTTGCAGTCGTCTTTGTTGAAACCACTTGATGTGCTGCAAAATTTGTCCCGCGCGAGGATTTTTTAAGAGTCTAATTCTCACTTCGGGTTCTGTAGCATGAACCGATACATATAATGGAGACAGGCGCATTGCTTCAATACGTTGCCATTCCCGTTCTGTCAAATTAGTTAAAGTCAGGTAAGAACCATACAAAAAGCTCAAGCGATAGTCGTCATCTTTGAGATACAAACTTGAACGCTTACCTGGTGGTTGTTGATCGATGAAACAAAACGGACAACGATTATTGCACTGAATTAAATTATCAAACAAAGCGGTTTCAAATTCTAACCCCAAGTCTTCGTCGTAGTCTTTTTCAATTTCCAGATGATGAGTTTTGTCAGTAGCGTCTAAGACTTCTAATTCTAAAATTTCATCAGCGCACAAAAACTGATAATCAATTAAATCACGGGGAGGCGTACCGTTAATAGTGACGATCGCATCCCCAACTTCAAAACCAATTTCTGCTGCAATAGAATCGGGTAATACTTTGGTAATTCGAGCCGGACGAATAGTAGTCATTGGTCATTGGTCATTGGTCATTGGTCATCGGTCATTGGTCATTGGTCATTGGTCATTGGTCATTTGTTTTAAACAAATGACTAATGACTAAATAACTATTAAATATTTATCAACAATCCCATCCTAGTTGCAGCCAGTATTAATATGCCAAATATCAGCCTATACCAAAAAAGTTATCCCCGTTGCCACCTTTCCATGCGCTGCTAAAGAATTCCTGCACCAATTGCACCCAGAATTGCTGCTCCAAACCCCAGGCGATACCATACAAATACCCAGCTGCTACGTCGTTGCAGGAACTTCAGCAACCAAGCAATTGATAAATAGGAAAATACGAAGGTTGAGGCGATACCAATCAATAATGGCAGGAATATATGCGATTCTTGGAGTACGTCTTTAGTTTGAACAGCTGTGGCGATCGCCAGTGTTGGTAAGCCTAACAAAAATGAAAATCGAGCAGCAGTCTCTCGTTGTAAGCCAATAAATAAGGCTGTTGTCAGAGTTGAACCAGAACGTGAAGCTCCTGGTAGAAGAGCTATCATTTGCCCTAAACCTACAATAATTCCATCTTTAATTTTTACTTCTTTAAAACCACGCTTGCGCGAGCCGAATTTCTCTGCTAAACCCAACAATATCGCCATCACGATTGACATGACTGCAATCATCAAAGAACTTTCCAATTCAACATTTAAAATCTTGAGTACTAAACCACCTAATAACGCAGGAAACGTCCCAATCGCGATCGCCACAAACATTTTCCACTCAGATCGCTGCCATTCCTTATGCTGAAATGCGAACCAAGCACCCCCTAAAATATTGTGAATGTCTTTCCAAAAATATATTACTACTGCAAAAACGCTGCCAAGCTGAATCGCATCAATAGCTGCTTTACTCCATGTCACCTTCCAACCTAAAATGTCTCGAAATATGATCAGGTGGGCGGTACTGCTGATAGGTAAAAATTCTGTAATACCTTGGACTATACCTAAAATAAATCCTTGCACTATTTTCCCAATCAAGTTGGATTCACCTGCAACAGCATTACCAGCTGTTTGCATCAGATGATTTCCTACAGGCAAAAAAAATTCTACTCCACCTGTTACAAACATTGTTCCCATTAACCACACTCCAGAAGTAGCTGCCTAACTTTAACGAATTATCCAACTTTACGTCTTGGGAGTCAGTTGTACCGGAAGAGTATTTTCTCAAAAACACTCCTAAAGGAGGAATACAGGGATTGAAAATGTGATTTTCCTGCTCAAAATTCCCTGTAAGATAAAAGATATAATTATTATGCCCCTGGGGGGGATATGTGTTGTGATATATTAAATAAAATAAAGTTAAATAAATAATATTAATAAACTTTGGTTAACAATACATTGTCTTCATACACTGTTTCCACTGGCATCAAAACTAAGACGGAGACATTCTCCACTTCCGGACATCAGCACATGCAGGCGTCAAATCCGCTTGTAGTATTTGCTTCTGCTCGGCAAACCTGGTTAATTTTTGCAGCAGCTATATTTTTAGTAACCGTACCAGTATTTATTGAAGCGCCTCTGGTGCGATCGCTGCCGTGGTTGAGTGTTGGTCTGACATTTTTGTGGGTGTGGCTGAGTTTCTTATTAATGTCACGTTCTGTAACATACCATTGGGGAGATTTATTATTTGGGTTTAGCTGGAGTTGGTTAGCTGGTTCGATTTACTGGGGTTGGTTACGTTGGGAACCTTTATGGCACTTACCAGTAGAAGCTATCGGTCTACCATTTGCCATATGGTGCTTGCGTCGCAATTGGGGAAAAGTTGGTAACTGGTTTTATTTGGGTTCTTTACTAGGTACTGCCTTAACTGATGTGTATTTCTACTTAGTAAATTTAATGCCACACTGGCGACAAATTATGCGAGTAGAACCAGAATTTGTGCCATTAATTTTACATAATGCTGTAGCACAAGTAGAAACCCCTTGGGGAGTAGCTTGGGCATTAATTCTTGCTATGGTTCTCACAATGGTAGGAATTTTACCTTTAGGTAGAAGACAGTGGCACTGGTATGCTTTTGGCGGAGCAGTGTTAAGTACAATTTTAGTAGATAGTTTATTTTTGTTAGCTGCCCTTTTGGCCTAATACCATTTCACTTTTTTGATGATACAAATACATGAGTAGGGGTGTAAGGCTGTACAGCCCTACAGTAAATCCAGTATGTATCAGGATTTTTGTGAAACGGTATAATTCCAGTGAGTTCAACTTTGCTAATCAGGATTTACAAAATCGCTCTTTTCAAAAGCGTAATTTGATTGGTGCAGACTTTAGCGGTGCAGACATTCGTGGTTGTGATTTTAGTAAAGCGCTATTGCGAGAAGCTAATTTTAAAGAAGTCAAGGCTGGTCAAACTCTTACACACTTGATAATTACGATTATTGTGGCAGTAGTTGTGGCGATCGCGACGTTTCATGCAATTAGCCAGATATTATTTAATGTTCTGGGTGTAACTCCCGAAGAACCTGCCTGGTTTTATACTCTCGTTTTTTTCTCGGTTTTGGGTATTGTCACAGTTGCTTCTGCTGTAAGAGTTATTAATCATACTAGATTATTCATCAAGCGTGTTGCAACAACAGTTTCCGGCGCATTATTAGGCGCATTACTAGCTTTGTTTTATCGCGGAATCACCACGATCCAAAATCAGCCGCAGGTTGGTATCAAAACTTTAATTTTGAGTGCGGTGATTACAGGATTGCTCGGTTTTTGCTTTCCCAGGGGATTAGCTGGTGTGGGAATTGGGGTTGGTGGTACGGTTGCAGCGTATGGGTTTGCTTTTTTACTAGCAGCAGTCGCATTTGCACACTTAAGCACCCTGCATCTAGTTTGGGGATTGGTATGGGGGAGTTTGTGTGTAGGAGCGATCGCACTAGTCATGCTTTTGTTGGTTGAGAATGTCAAAGAGATTACACGCTGCTTCGCCACATCATTTCGCAGTGCTGACTTGACAAATGCTAATTTTGAAAATGCCAAACTTGGAAATACGGATTTTTCTAAAGCAGTAGGATATCGATCTTGATTTAATTAGGGAACGGGGATCGGGGATCAGGGAATAGTTATACTTCCCACAGTCATTGCACCCCACCCCTTAATCCCCTCCCCGCAAGCGGGGAGGGGAGGTTTTGGCGTTAGACAAAACCGGGGTGGGGTTCTTTGAGAATTCCTAAGTTTTGTAGGGTGTGTTGTCGCGCAGCGCAACGCGCCATTCGGTGATTTTCGGTGTTCCGTCCATAATGCACTTTTGTATATTGACAGAAGCTTCGAGTTCAAAACAGGAAGCTTTGGGTTTGAAACAGGAAACTTTGGGTTTGAAACAGGAAGCTTTGGGTTTGAAACAGGAAACTTCGGGTTCTGATTCGGGAGCATCCCAAATGTTCAAAAAACGCCTGCGATTGAAATCGCAGTCTCATAGTGAAACTCTGCTGAAGCAGACTGTTTGATTTTATGAAGTCGTCTGAAGACGACTTGCGCTATTAGCAAAGGGTTTAAACCCTTTGGTTTATGGTATTTTGAAAAAATTGGGATGCTCCCTGTGATTCCGAAATTCGGTGATTATACTGGGAATAACAAGATAGTGACTTTATATTAATCTTGCTATGCCTCTCACCTTCAGCTTTGCTCTCAGTCAAAATCAGACGTTTGAGTTACGGTGTGATTATGATTCGCGGCGTTTGGATAGTGTGGAGTTGGGGGCGCTGATTGATGTATGTGAAACAAAAGTTGCTGGCGCGGTTGAGTGTGTTTCAATTGCCAGTGAGTGAGGATATTGTGAAAGCCGCTTGGTGGACTCAGCAACGCCTCAATGATCCAGAGACATTTAAACCCTGTAGAGACGTTGCACTGCAACGTCTCTACATGTCCAAAATTATGACGAAAAATTCTTAACCGAACCGTATTGCGGGATATGGGGTTGGTGCAAGATATCTGGGAACGAGAACTTTCTCACTTGGAACGAGAATTTTCCCACTTGAAACGAGAACTTTTTCACTTGAAACGAGAACTTTCCCACTTGGAACGAGAACTTTCTCACTTGGAACGAGAATTTTCCCACTTGAAACGAGAACTTTTTCACTTGAAACGAGAACTTTCCCACTTGGAACGAGAAACTTGGAGTTCAAAGCTTCAACATCCGAGTTTAGAACCAATACGCTTGGTGTTAAGGCTAAAAACTAGAACTGATGTAGGTTGGTTTGAGGAACGTAGACGCGCTCATTAGGATATGAGACGCGATAATACTCTTACGAGAAGCCGCTCTTACGAGCGTCTACGCGTCTCTACAATACAATCTCAAAATTATGATGACTAAAAATTTTCTACAAATTCAGGACGACTTGATTGAGTCAACTTGAGCTTTTCTTCTAAACCTGTCCAATTTTTTTGCTCAATCAGGTGAATTAATTCATCAATATTATGACGATATTGTTGGAGCGATCGCAATACTTCTTGTTGATTATACTGTGCCATCATCATTCCTAGTTCTGGATTACCGCCGCCGACACGACTAGTATCTCGAAAGCCAGAACTAGCTAATTTTTGGGCTAATTGCAAGACTTGGGGATCACTTTCACCCAAACAAGCAGTAATTAAAGCAGCACTCACCATGACTGGTAAATGAGAAATCCAACTTACGGCGCGGTCATGATGTTCGGGAGGACAATAATAAAGTTTAGATCCCAGTTGTTTGACTATTGTCTCTACGGTAGATATTGCTTCTGGGGGTGTTGTAGCAGTTGGTGTCAACACATAAGGTCTATCAACAAATAGATGTCTTTGTGCAGCTTCAATACCACTTTCGGCTGTACCCGCCATCGGGTGTCCACCGATAAAATTTGTCCATAGGGGAGAAATGGCTTTAACTATCGGTGTTTTGACTGAACCAACATCGGTGATCACAACATTAGCAGATAGATAAGTGATCAACTGCTCAACAGTAGGAATAATAAGTCCAATCGGTGTACAAATAAATACAACCTCTACAGCAGTGAGCAAGCTCATGTCAACAGATGCTTGATCTACACTACCAAGAGCGATCGCCTTGGTACAGGTGGATTGCTGACGACTGACTCCTACAACATAATGTCCATGCGATCGTAAATCTAAACCCAAAGAGCCGCCAATTAGTCCAAGTCCTAAAATACCAATATTCATTGTGATTTTGACCGAAATTCAATTACCAGTCATTATATAAATTAATATTTAGTAGTTAATAAATAGTAAATAGTGGTAAATAAAAAACTATATAACCACTGACCAAATATTAGGAGTAAAAAATGCGTGATTCCTTTAATAGAATGATAGGTAAGACTCGCTATGTAGTGTGTCGTATTATGTTACATTTAGCAGGATCTGAAGTTGCACCAATCTTGGGAATATTAAATCATGGTGCGCGAGAAGCAATAGATTCTGATGGTGATTTAAATATTTTGGGAGAGGGACTAGTAGAACTCAGCCAAACTCTCTTGCAATACGATGAATACTGGCTTTCTGCTGCCAATGAAGGTGATGTATTTTGGAATGAAGGCGAAGCGGGAGATTATGTGAATGAGTTGTTTACAGACTCAGCCCAACGTTACAAGAGTGAGCCAGATTTCAGTTCTGAGTCTGATTATAATGACTCTTTTTCTATACCTGTAACGCGCAATGTTGTTGTCATGATTACAATTGCTTATCAAGGAGAAGTACCAGAATTAGAAACCGATCTCGCCAATACTTATGCTTTGAAAGAAGCTTTCAAAGCCTTAATTAATTTGCATTATAACCATAAACTCCAAGCAATTCAGGTACATTTTTCACCTGCTCAATTAGGTGATGAACTTACTAACGACCAACTTTTGCAATACTATCCAGAGTTGATACCTTTGTAATGGTCTTAGTATATGGTTGATTGTTATTTGGGACAATTAACTAACAACTACCAACACCCATCAATTCCCAATTTGATTGAGAAATTGTTAAGCTCGAAGATGAGAAGATAGTTAAATGCTGATGAAAATTTTGCGTAAATTAACAGTAATTGTTCTAACATTGAGTTTGTGTTTAACCACAGTTGCCTGCGGTGGTGGAGCAAATCAAAATCAGCCACAAGCTAATAATGGCAATCAGACAACAAACATCAGTAAGTTGAAAGATGGTCAGTATCCAGTACAACAAGCTACTTATGACGATGGTGATGGGGTATACACTCTATTTTTGCTCAACACTACGCCCCCAACTGTGAGAACCGAAAATTTGCAAATGGCGCGGCTGACCGATGATGAAGTCAAACAGGGTAAAAAAACTTACCTGAAAGTGGAAAACGGACAGCCAGCGATGTACTTAACAGAAGATTTTAAAATTGAGTACGTCCACAACGTCACCCAAACTCAAACAAATCCTCAAACTGGACAGCAGGAGACGGTAGTCGTCCGTCAACAAAGTAGTTTTTGGACACCTTTTGCTGGAGCTTTAGCTGGTCAAGCCCTTGGTAGTCTGTTGTTTAGACCCCAGTACTATGTACCACCTGTGTATCAACCAGGAGTAACTTTGACTGGTTACGGCGGTTATGGCAGAAGCTATAACGATGCAGTTTCCAGCTATCAGAGTCGTTACAATCAGCCACCAGCAGCAGTCAGAAATCGCACTGCTTTCCGTACAACAGGGAATATTCGCAGAACTCCCAATACCTCAACTGTACGCACAACACCACGTACCACTACTGGTAGTCGCCCCACTGGTTCTGGTTATGGTAGCAGTACCCTCAGACCATCTGGTAACTCTAGTTCTACTAGACGCAATTCTGGTAGAAGTTTTGGTAGCGGACGTAGTTCTTCAAGTCGTCGTAGCAGTGGTTTTGGTAGCAGAAGACGGTAGTTAATTTGATATTATGTCTGCTTGAACACTTATACTATCCGTTGAGGTCGGTAATGAGTAATGGTAATTAAGCATCAATACTGCAAGGGATAGGATTTTTCGTCATAATTTTGGGCATGTAGAGACGTTGCACTGCAACGTCTCTACTCTGTGTATTACTTTAAGCCAAAGCCACAGCTGGTTGTGGCCAACGTCCCACAGCCTTACCAATGACTGCTAGTTCTTGCATTAACTGATCGAAAGCCTCTGGTGTCAGAGATTGAGGCCCGTCTGACAAAGCCTTCTTCGGGTTGGGGTGAACCTCAATCATTAAGGAATCACACCCAGCAGCAATAGACGCCATTGACATCGAAGGTACATAAGCAGCCCAACCAGTACCATGACTAGGATCAATCATGATCGGTAGGTGAGTCAGGTTTCGCAACACTGGTATAGCTGATATATCCAAAGCATTACGCGTATATTGGCGGTCAAAGGTACGAATTCCTCGTTCGCACAAAATCACATTTGGATTTCCCGCCGCCAAAATATATTCAGCAGCCATCAACCATTCTTCAATAGTTGCCGACATTCCCCGCTTTAGTAAAACTGGCTTTGGTTGCGCTCCGACTTTTTTGAGTAGAGAGAAATTTTGCATGTTTCTTGCTCCTACTTGGACAACATCAGCAATTTCTGCGATTTTGTCCAGGTCAGCAGTGTCCATAACTTCTGTAATAATACCCAGCCCGCTAGCTTCCCGTGCTGCTGCAAGTAATTCTAAAGCGCTTTCACCATGACCTTGGAAGGCGTAAGGCGAAGTCCGGGGTTTGTAAGCACCACCACGGAGAAATCTAGCTCCCGCAGCTTTGACACGTTGCGCCGTCTCAATAATCATTTCTTCATTTTCGACGGAGCAGGGTCCAGCCACAACTACTAAGGGGTGGTGTTCGCCAAAGGTAACAGGCCCATCAGGAGTGTTGATAACTACTTCAGACGCTTCTCCGTGACGGTATTGACGGCTAGCGCGTTTGTAAGGCTTTTCTACCCGCAATACTTGCTCAATCCAAGGACTAACTTCCTGAATTTGCAGGGGGTCTAAGTCGGCTGTTTCACCAACTAGACCAATTACGACTTTGTGTTTACCAACAATTCTTTCTGGTGTCAGCCCCCAAGTGGTGAGTTCCTCACTAACGCGGTTAACTTCCGCTTCAGGGGAACCAATTTTCATGACTACAATCATGTTTCAGTTGTTAATTGCTAGTTGCTATTAATTATTATCTAATATCTAAGAAATTCAGTTATATTTTGTGGTTTCTAGTTTTTTCTTTACGCTTTAATACAGATCTCTTTTGATTTTTACAAATTTATAATATTTTTTTAATAATTCACTTTGAGAAAACAAATCAAAAATAGAGCGCTCAGAAGTTTTGCTGCTTGTATTGGGTTAAAAGAATATTAATTTTTGCTGAGTTCAGCAATGTTGAAGTTATTAAACTTCAACACTTTTTTTAAATCTACCCAATACGCTGGAAAAATGTTTATTTCCAGATCAGCAATTATCTGAGTCTCTGAGCGCTAGCAATTATGTATTCTTTTTTTGCCGAGATTCACGCCAAGCTGAAACCATCCGCCCAAAGTTGGTAATAAAGTCATTCCAACCCAAGAGAGTTCCGGTTCTATCTTCATCCCAAGAAGCAGAAAGAACACCGTAAGATATCCCCAATACACCTAAACCAAAAAATCCCATATTCACCAATAAAACGGCGACGGGAGGTAGTTTGATGTCGGTGTTGGTGAGAAGGAAATAGCTCACAACCAAGGTCATTATCCCCAAAGAGGTTGGCACTCCAGCAAAACCAGCCACACGACGCATCATTCGTTGGCTGACTACTTGGGGAATCGCAACTTCTTCTTTGCTATAACGTGGTTTTTTCTTTTCCTTTTTTACAGGCTCTTGCTTAACAATTTGAGCTTTACTTTCTGCCTTGGCAGGTTTTTGACGCTTTTTATTCGGTTCAAATGGCAAGCGATCAGATTCAGCAGGCATAATAAAGAGTTCCTATCCACGAATGCCGAGACGAGCAATCAAAGCTTGATAATGTTCTCGACTATCTTTCTGTATATAGGATAAAAGACGTTTACGCTGACCGATCAACTTTAACAATCCCCGACGGGAAGAAAAGTCTTTCTTATTGGCTTGCAGATGTTCACTAAGACGGTTAATACGTTCCGTCAGCATGGCAATTTGAACATCGGCAGAGCCAGTGTCGGTTTCGTGTACTTGGTATTGGGAGATAATCTCCAGTTTGCGCTGTTGCGTCAGAGCCATGATTGAGTTAGTTGTCTGTTTCTATAAATTATGCAGCAGTCTCCCATATTATCACAAACCTCCATGAATCTTTGAAGACAGTGATTATCCAAGAATGCCAACATTGTTTGGCTCATCTCATCCGCAAGGCGATCGCTTGAACCGAAGCTGTAGATGTATATAAGGAAACGGGGGATTTGGGAGTTAATGTAGATCGGTACAAATAAACTTGACTCGTTAGAGTGATCATTGATCATTGGTGGTGCTTCATTTTTATTTTATGATTTTGGTATGACCTTAGCGCTGAAAATTAAGATTTCTCAGACGACGTAATAATCTAATCAGAGGTGATTCGATCTTGAGTTCAAAAGCTAAAAATTGAGTACGTTGCAGAGAATTAAAATTGTTGTCGCTGACAAGAATTAATGAACGCTGTCCATTTGATAATTTGGGACCAAGAGTTAAACCTTCAACATTATCTAAAAATACGTCAAGATTTCTCAAGTCGAATAGTAGTTTTTTTTGAACTGGTTTAATATTTGGAGAGCCAGATGCTAAAAGACTGTTAATATTATGAATATCTGTTGCTCCTTCTAGAGAAACTTGAAACAGCGCAATATAAAATCCTAAGCCAGTAAAACTCCGTTCTAAACTCAGAAAATGTCCTTGATTGTCAAGGGCAAATAAATCAGGTATCCCACTAGCAAATTTGCGAGAAATATTAAAAAATGGTGCGATCGCTTCAGTCTGATAAACAAATTCTTTTTCTGGCTGATTTGTCAACAAATTATATTGCAAAATTCGACATGGACTACTAGTATTTGGCTTTGCTTCTGAACCATCTTGAATTAGAGCATTTTCGGTGGCTGTGAATAAACTATTTTCATCAGGTGTAATCGTGAGACTCTCAAAAGCTAAATTGTTGCGGATACCTTTTTTCCCATTTTTATCTGGCAAAAATTTGCTTGGTATGGGTAGTGTTCTTAATTCGCTCCCAGAAGATAGAGAAAACTCTTTGATAAAAGGATTTATTAATTGATTAGCATCACCTTCAGAAGAAATAAATACTGTTGACTTGCTGGTTAAGGCTATTCCTTCTGCATCTATACTACCAGCACCAAAGTTTTTACCAGTTTCATTAATTAGTGGATTAACTCCAACAATAGTAACACCACCATCTTGAAGAGAACCTTTACTCAGGTTGATTTTGAGAGTATAAAAACGAGCCGCACCTTTGTTACTACGGTCATCAGATATGGCATAGTACAGGTCATTTTTAGTATCATAGGTGATTCCAGATAAACCACCTACTTCAGTTTTTTGAAATAACAAACCTTTGGGTAAAGTAGTAGAACCAATAAATTTTATATCTGCGATTTCAACAGCCGATGTTCTGAAATTACTTAAAAAAAGACTGATGATGAAAATCGTGAGCAAAAATAAAATAAATTTGGGAAATTTCAATATTTTTTTGACTAAGTGCATTGGTAAGTGTTGCTAAGAATAAAATTCCACAACACAATATCATAACTCAGTTGGCAAAAAGCTAACGAACCAATCTTTCACACTGCGCGTCGCACGACAATCATCTTCATTGTAAGATTGGATTTTTTCTAATAAAGTGCGATCGCCTGTTTTTAACCACTGATCGTACCAGTATATACATTTAGCACCGCTAGCTTCGGGATGACGCCATTCAAAACCCAACCAACGGGCGATCGCTTTTAAGGCGTAACTTTCTACAGGCAATGCTACACTTTGGGTTAGTTTTTCATATACATCTACAAACCGATTTAGTATGGGTTTTACCACAGCATTTGGAGTATGGTAAAGTTTAGACAGTCGTTTAACTGTGTCGTATTCGTAGATGCAAAAATGGTAAATTGGTGCATGAGGATATTGCCACACCAAATCCAAAAATTGCTGCCATATTAACTCTTCGTCTTCTAGCTTTTCTGCTAATAAAGAATAAAATTGCTCTGTGTTGTTTTGTCTATCAACAACCAAAACACCTAGTAAGTAATCTAAATTCAAGTCTGGTTGAGCTTCAATATCAAAGTAAAGCTCAATCGGTGCTGTAAATATATCTGGAGACGAACTAGTCAAACTCAGGGAATTAATTTGCTGTTGAGAAAATAGCAGTAAATTCTGCTGTTGAGCAATACCGCTTGCTCTATTAGATCCATTTGTAGTGATGTTATCCTTAGCAAGAGTTAAAATTTTGTCACTAGCAGGTAAGATAAGCGGGCGATTTTCGATGACAGATTGAGCCTGGACTATAACTTTACAAGCAATTTGGCTATCAAAACCAGGTAGATTTTCTAGTAATGTTGGACTTGTTTGAGCTAAAGATTCTAATGTGGTGATCTCTAGTGCTTGTAGTTGAGTGTAGCGAATGGGTGTGATTCCTGGGAGTAGAGACAGGTGTTTTTGAGATTGAGCGATCGCATAACAACTGCTGTACCAATGACAAAGATTGCACTTTTGACGACTAATAAATATCTCTGGTGCTTTATTTTTTTCTAGAGTTTGAATCAATTCCCACAAAATACGATGCATTTGTGGCATTGCTTTGGTTAAATCTACTGGATATCTAGTTTCTTTACCGCGTAAAATTAGCCAAGGCGTTTCTGGTTCTGCTTGCTGCACCATCGCCAAAACTTGGGCGTGAAATGCTGCTACACTTTGATACTCTTGTTTAGGACGTTTTCCTAGTTCGATATTCACCGGAACATACATCCAGTCTCCAAAGCAAGAATTTCCCGGTTTTTTAATTAGTAAATCTGGACGACTTAATAGGGTATATCTTTCTAAATCAGGATAAACAGGTGAAGCTGAAGGAAAAATGCGGAAATCCTGACGAGGGGACACCGAGAAATCTTCACTTTGTGTATCTGTAACTTCTTGGGTATCTATCAACTCGTATAAGTGTAAGTGTATATCAGAGTACTGAGTTAACAGCACACCATGATAAATACACTCTACGCCCTGCTGCATTAATTCAATAGTCGCAGTTTGACCTCTGTACCAATCACCTTGGGGATAATTGGGTCGCAAAGAATTCCACTGTGTGAGGACTGTTTTTTGATAAACGATTTTGTCTCGCTGCAACTTGATCAGCAAATCATTTGCACCATCTGTTTCTCTGAAGTCACCGTAGAGATCTAAATAAGGTCGGCGCTTACAGCGATGGTATTGCAGCAGTAGTTCAGCACTAATTAACATTTAGTATATTGTAACTCCCAGAGGCTGATCACCTTGGGATTTTGGGATTGAAGGCACCAGTTTTGGTTTTCCTAGTCCTGGTATTACACTTTTGTATTCTTTAACTTTGGTAGACTACCAAAGAGCGTGAATTTTTGTATAGTCTATCTTATTTTAAGATACTTTTAACAGAGTGATCGCATGAAACTTGAGTCAGGGTGTAGGGTGTGTTACGGGTGAATCAAATTGTTTGTTTTCTCACTGATGCTCAGGTAGGTAATTCTTGAAGATAGCTTTTTCACTATACTAAGTGTGCTTTGCGATGAATTTATCATAATGACTATAGCGATAAACCACACCAGAAATGCCAGCAATAATTAACCACGAAAGAGTATTGAGTCGCAAATCAAAGAGCGTGACATCTGCTGTATTAAATAATACCCATACTCCAAATACAACTTGATAACTAAAAAATATTAATTTATCTTCGGCTTTGAGGGCTTTTGAATTTAATAACAGTAGCATACCTGCGATGAATATCCAGCCTAATAAAGCACAAAATAACAAAGTTGCGGGTAATCCGGTTTCAGCAGAAAGCATCAAAAAAAAGTTATGGGGATGACCTAACCAAATATGCATTTTTGCTTTATACAGTTGTGTAAAGTTGCGTAAACCCCACCCAGTCCAAGGACGTTCCTGAGTTAATGACCAAGCAAAATCCCACTGAGTTTTGCGGAGGAGGGCGACTGGTCTATCGGGATACATTTGGTCATTTAACCGCGCCCAAAAGTAAGCAGGTACTAATTTACGAAACAATTGAGCAATGGGTGGAGGAGCAAAAGCAGCTACAAGTATACTTGTGGCTATGGCAGTGACACCAGTTACCAAAAAATGCCAACCTTGATAAAGTGCATAAATTAAACAAGCAAAAACAGCGATCGCCCATGCATTACGCGAATTGGTTAAAATTAAGCCCACAAAATCAATCATGACTATGAGAGTCAGCAAAACAACTGACACAGCAGAAGAAGACAGACGCAGAGGTATGGAGAGACGAAAATTTAGGGAATCATTAACTCTTAACTTCTGATATGCTTCTAACCACAAACCCAACCCAAGCACAAACACAATCACCAGATAACCAGCCAAAGTGTTAGCGTACATGAAACTAGAAGCCATACGACCGGGTGGGTTTCCTCCAGCTGCGATCGCCCAACCAAAAATACTTTTCCAATGTGGTGGTGTAGTCCAACCCCAAAACAATTGTCCTAAACCAATTATGACTACTGGTACAGAAGTAATTACCAAAATCCAAGATAGTTGACGCAGTTGTTGTGGTGTTTGGATTAAGACACTAAAAGCAGCAAAAAATAAAATAAATGGTAGGAAATTCCATAGACCGAGAATAGCCTCCTTTTGCTCAAAAGCAAAGACAGTACTAATGACGAGCAATATACTTAAAACCGCAAATCCCAAATTTTGGGGTTGACGAATAATTCTGCGGTATTTTATTAACCATGTTCCTAACAATGCCACACCTAGAAACACACTCCCCAATAATGGAAGTAATGGAAAGACTAGCAATCCAAACTGGGCGCAATGCCACGAAAATTGCAGTTTAGGGTCAGGATGGCGTAAAAATGGTAATTTATACTTGGTCATTTGTTGTTTGTCATTAGTCATTAGTCATTTGTTATTTGTCACTTGTCTGTGGTTTATGGTTAGTTGTTTCTTATATTCCACTAATCAATCGACCTCTTGCAAAAATAATAAATAACCTTCCCCTACCCTCTTTGAAACGGAGAGAAGATTTATTCTCCCCGTTTCAAGGGGACTGAGGGAGGTTAATTCGACTTTTGCAAGAGGTCTAATAACCAATGTGACCAATGACTAATGACTATGTCGTCAGGCTAATTCCCAACATTCCATACGAGTAAGCCGAATTTGAGCTAAGGCGAAGATAGTTGGAATAATTCGACCATAGTTAACAGCGATCGTTCTCCATCCCAAATCTGCAAAAAACCAAGCCCACATCATCGGTCCTACAAATGCAAACACACTCCTGACAGTACCATAACGAGCTGCATTTACAGCCATACCCCGCTTTGCCATCTGCAATGTTACGTAGTTTTGAAACTGTACTGTAGCAGCAGCCCCACCTTCAAGTGCAGCTTGTTTGGTGACTTGATAGGTAGCAAAATGCATTGCAAATTGACGGGCAATTTGCTTGAGTAACAATGGCTGGATCACAGAGGTGACAGCCAAAGCACTACCCCCTTTGAAAAGTAAACCCAAAGGATCATGCTGCAAAGAAAGCGGTAGTGGTTCATTCAGTTGTGATTTTGACAACTGATGCTGAACTTTTGCAGTCAACTTTTGTTTATCTTTCTCCGGCAATTTTTTCCACACCCGTCCTAGCAGGTGTAAAAACACTTCTGCTTCTAAATCAATAGTTGATAAATCATCAGAATAAGGAATTTTTAAATACTTACAGACCTGGATTAGTGCTTGCCGATATGTTACTTGGTTTGTACGTCCTCGCAATACAGTCACACCATCGGCTGCTAAAAAGCGAAAGCGTTCCTCCAGTGCATTTAGCCAAGCTTCACGACCTTGGCTTTGTATTTCTATCGGTTCAGGTGTCTGAACATAATCTAGGGGATTGAACTTACGGCTAAACATAATTGCCGTTAAGTCTTGCAATTCATCTTCAGTGGCAAGTTCGAGTACCGCCCTCAGTTCATCCAATTTCCCTGCCTCCCTTCCATGCAGCTTTATCCTGTACCTTATTCTACTATTAGCCTTCGGCACTCATTTGTTTGTTATTAGGCAATATCGTACTTGAAAATAGCTGGAACAAAGCACAAAAGCTGATTGGTAGCGTATTTGGACTTACTCTTTGACGACTCTAAATAAAAAATATCCAATTGCAGAGGGACAGGGGATTGGGGAAACGGGATTGGGGACAACGGACAGGGGATTGGGGAGGGAAGGGGGAATAAATTGTGTTTGATGCAAAAGTTTAGGGTTGGATAATTTATTTTTTTGAGTTCCCTAACCATTTTCGTCTTTTATTCGTCTTTTAACGGATCATGTCCCCAATTCATTAATGAGTAATGCCAGTGTGTATTCTTTATATCTCCACTGGGTTTTTGTGCTAAGTGACGATGGATATAACTGATGACTTTTTTCATATGCGATATTTCGTCATCATTATATTCATCTTTTTTGTTTTCCAATAACTTAACAATTTCTTTCCCAGATTTATGTCCTATAGATTCTGAGTCTCCATTTTTTTGACCAACCGATTGAGATTCTTCTGTTTGCAACCAAGATTGTAATTCTTTGACTGTCATATTAACTGAGCTACGAAACTCATCAATTACTGATTTAGTATCTTTACTCATAAAACTATAATTATTCCTCTATTTTTTCAAGGGCATCTGGTTTGTGAGCAGCTTGTTTCCCTGTTTTGTCACTTTCAACCAAGTATTCTGGATTCTCTTTAGACGCTGCTACGTGATGTCCTTTTATTTCTGTGGATGAGGTGAGTTTTTCTTTAACTTCACCAGTAGTTTCGCCTTGAGAAGTGTTCCACTTAACTTGATCTCCCTTTTTTAATTTTTCAGTCATAATTTATGTTTTTGTTAAAGTTTTACACTTGCTAATTATGTTCGTAGTAAGTAGAGCAATTAATCAGCCTATTGATAGAAAAAACAGAAATTATGTGGATGATAATCAATAATTTTTCTCTAAGAAAAGTCTTTTATATTCCCTGAGCGATCGCATTTCGCAATTAAAATAAACAGTATAATCTAATACGCGTGTTTCTAAAAAAGAGGTATCATACACTTATTTAATTATTTCTATATTGAAATTAATGTTATTTTTACTGATATATCTGATTATGATTCCGAAATGCTACAAAGAAAAATTGTAGCTGTTTATATCCCCACAACAGTGGGATTTACGCTTTTTTCTTATTCACGCACTTTTTATGAGCAGTAGTAGTTCCACATTGACAAAAGTTGCGAGAGTTTCTGGTATTGCTTTGCTGACAATATCTACGATAGCTGCAATTGCCAATCAGCCTAGTTACGCCAGTGGTACAACCTTCTTTTGCGCTAACAGCAAAGGTTATCCTACAACCTTTGCTAAGACTTACAATGGCCGGAAAATACCAATGATTCGTTGGGTTCCAAATAATTACTTTGCCTCTAAGTTGTCTCCTGCACAACGTTGTCGGGAAGTATCAGATAGATTTCAAAGAAGCTACGATAACGGCACTCTTAAAACCATTATTTCTGGTACGCTCAACAAACAACCTGTTGTATGCGCTGCTGCTAGCACATACGATACTTGCAACAAGAATAATCTCTTATTTACTCTCCAGCGTGGTACTAATGCTAAACAGGCTGTCGAAAGGCTGCTTGATCGTGGTGGTTTGGCGGCGGGGAGAATACTTAATCAAAATAGCGATAATACGCAGATTTATGTAGATTTTGATACGTATCTCAACAGCATCAAGCCTGAATAATAAGGTAATACCTCTTTCTTACTTAATAGTGATGAATTTGGTGATATAGGCTTTGTTTTCTGGATTTACTGGAAGCAAAGCCTTTAGTTTTAGTTCAGACAAATGTAGGATTAATTTTTGCAAAATGAACCCCCCTCAATCCCCCCGTTCACGGGGGGAAGATTTAGTTCCCTAAGCGTTTACGCTTAGGGTTAGGGTGGGGTAAAAATATTTTTGCAAGCCGATACATTCATAATGCAAGCCGATACATTCATAATGCAAGCCGATACATTCGCAATGCAAGCCGATACATTCGCAATGCAAGCCGATACATTCGCAATGCAAGCCGATACATTCACATTGTAAGCCGATACATTAAGTGAACTACCCAACACCGACCCTATCGGGTACGGTGTGGGCTTCCCAATTCATTAGGGACTGCCTCGACCTTCGTAGATTTTTTACGTCCAGAAGACTTTGGTCTTACATCCCCTCCAAGGGCAGAAGAGCTAGTTCCTAACTCCAAAAGTCGCAATCCTACCCTTCGGGAACGCTTCGCGAACATTTCTAATATTTATGGCAGCGTTGATGTCTCTATCATGCTGTTTTTGGCAGTGTGGACAATCTACAAATCTTACACCCAATGAATCATACCCTTTCTGTAGCATTGGGATTGGTAAAATGCACTCTAGTAATCTCCCCAACTTTTTGAAAAAGTCGGGGAGCTATATGTTTTGTGTAGGTTGTGCGATCGCCCCCGGCGCTGCGCTCCGCGCAATCGCGTAGCGGTTACTAATGCTTTCGGCACGCTTGCGCGAAAGCAGCATCGTCATTTTTGGATATTATATGTCCTAACTGAGTTAAACAAAACTACTTATTGCAATTGCTGTGATTGGAATTAAGATATTATCTATTTCTTTGGGGCTGAATCCCTCTACAACCATCGTGACAAGAGCAATTATTAAAATCCGGTTAATATTCAAAGCACTGGGAATAATCAGCCATACAAAAAATATACTAGCGACAAAGGCAAAAATAAACATTGTCAAACTTCCTTCGATTGATTTATCGCTCAAGATTTTATATTTCCATTTGCCAAATCTTGAGCCAATAATTGGGGCAAAACCATCACCCCAAGCTAGGCATGTCATAGCAACAATTCCAGGGAAAGTTTTATAAAATAAAGTTCCACAAATAATAGCCACAATGACAAAATAAAGTGGTCCTTTGAGTAATTCACGCCTGTCTCCTGTACGAGTCATGGTTTGAACTGCTTCATCATCAGAGTTGGCAAAAAAACCTTTTTGAATTAAAAGAATTAGCCACACTACCATAATCAAAATATTCAGATATTTTGACCAATGTAAATCGTTATAAAGTGGCAAAAAAACAATTATTGAACCAGCACCAATATGTGTAATTTTGCGGCTAAGATCTTGGGGTAGACCGAAACGAGTCACGCAGAGATTCATGAGGGCTACTAACCCAAAGACATAAATAAAAGTCAGCACAGTGGCAAGTAAATTTCCAACCAACGGGCTGACTCCTAAAATAATAGATAGCATACTCAGCAGTTAGGATTTAGATTTGGTATATGTTTATCTTCCCAAAAATAGTAGTCTTGCTCAAGATGCCGAGTTTATATTGTGTATTTCTTAAGCTAATCAAATAACATGTAAAATAATCTATCTTTTGCCTGCTACCTTCTAATTATGAGTGATGTCTCCCCCTTATCCACCAACTCTAAAAATCAAGAAATAAATTCCCCTCTGCGGCTGTTAGTTTTAAGTAATGGTCATGGAGAAGATGCGATCGCAGTTCGGATATTACAAGAACTCCAGCGACAACCTCACCCACCAAAAATTTTTGCTTTACCTTTAGTAGGAGAAGGATACGCCTACCAAAAGTTAAATATTCCCGTTATCGGCTCAGTACGTACCATGCCTTCTGGTGGTTTTATTTACATGGACGGACGACAATTTCTACGTGATATGTGTGGGGGATTAATACAACTAACTTTTAACCAAATTCAAACTATACGCACTTGGGTCAATTCTCAACAAAAATTTGGCAAAAACCACGCTATCTTAGCTGTAGGGGACATCATACCGTTATTGTTTGCTTGGATGAGTGGTACTAAATATGCTTTTGTAGGTACGGCGAAATCAGAGTACCATGTACGGGATGAAAAAGGATTATTGCCACGCAGCAGTCAACTGGCACGGTTAGGGCATTTTTCTGGTTCAGTTTACCATCCTTGGGAACGTTGGTTAATGAGTCATCGTAATTGTAAGGCGGTGTTTCCCAGAGATTCGTTAACAACAAAGATCTTAAAACAATGGCCTATTCCCGCTTTTGATGTTGGTAATCCCATGATGGATAGTTTAGAACCAACTTTTCCGACGGCACGATTTTATAGTAATAACAGCGAAAATCCAGGATTGGCTCGACCATTAATTATCACTGTTCTACCAGGTTCCCGCCCTCCAGAGGCTTACGCTAACTGGCAAAAAATTTTGATGGCGGTGTCTGCATTAATTACTCTTCCTCAAGAACTAAGTGTACAAGCCTACACTGGAGGCAAACTTGTATTTTTAGGTGCGATCGCTCCTAGTCTACATTTTGCCAGTATGCACCAAATTCTTCAATCCCACGGTTGGCATCCTTACCCAGATTCTCCTGTGACAATTCCTGACACCGATGCCTTGACATTTAAACAAAAAAATGCATATTTTATCTTGACACAAAAAGCTTATAATGATTGCCTGCATATGGCAGATATGGCGATCGCGATGGCGGGAACAGCAACCGAACAATTTGTGGGTTTGGGTAAACCAGCGATTACTATTGTTGGAAAAGGGCCGCAGTTTAACTCCAAGTTTGCCAAAACACAAAGTCGGCTTTTGGGGCCAAGTGTAATTTTAGTGGAACAATCAAATGAAGTTGCTCAAGTAGTGCGATCGCTTTTTGCCAACCCCGATAAATTGCATGTGATCGCTGAAAATGGTTTGCGACGGATGGGGAAAGCGGGTGCAGCGAAGCGGATTGCAGAATATTTGATTGAAACGATTTTTTGAGGGGAAGGGGATCGGGAATCGGGAATCGGGGACAAGGGGGACAAGGGAGACAAGGGAGAGAATAAACACCAATATCAATCCCCTATTTTCCATTCTCTGTTGCCTGTTTCCTGTTCCCCGATTCCCGATCCCTGTTCTTCACTTAGACGCAAGCAGTTGTGACACCTCTGCATGTGCTAAGACAACGCCAGCTTCACGTTGCAAAGCTGCGTAGTATTTTCTGGCAAATCCGTTACCTTCTTCTTGTGGTGTCAGCAATACGCGAACATCAGTAATCATATTTTCGACATCTTCTAGTGACATCGGTTGATCTGCTTGCAGCATTTCATCGATTTGCACAACTATTTCAGATATGCGATGTAGCCAAGCAAATTGTTCATGTTCGATGACAAGTCGCAGCAGTTCTCCGTTCGATACTCGTCCACGCGCCTGTTCGTAAGTGATGCGTTCTGTCTCCAGCAACATTCGATGAAGATGGAGCAATTTATTTCGCAAATCGCGTAGATATTGATGTTGATGTATTCGCTGTAAAAGTGTGTTAGAAGTCAATGGAACCCATCCTCCCGTTACAATAGTTTTAAGGGCTGGAATGATTTCTGCTTGAGAGTTGGTTGAGTGGTACGCCAGCAATGAGCAACAAAGTCAATAGTTATTTTGCATCTGGTAAATTGGCGATCGCCACTTCCTCACTTTTCAATTCAATTTGTAAATCCTCAACGGCCAAAACTTGTAGTCTGAGTCAATCTAAAACCGGGTAGTTAGGTTTTTTGTCAAGTACGCCGTCATCAAGGTTACTTTGGTGGATGATTCTTATATATGATTAGTCTTATATTAGCATCTATATTAAAAATGACACATAAGTAGCTCAACCTACTTTATATTCGGAAAACCGTCTATGTCGCTAGCATATGCAATTATGGGTCTGCTTCAAGAAGAACAGAGGACAGGCTACGAGTTGAAAACAAGCTGTTTCGATCAATGCATTGCTCACTTGTGGCCAGCAGATCAAGCACAGATTTACAGAACTCTTGATAAACTCCTTGAGCAGGGTTGGATTAACTGTACCGTTGAAATTCAGTGCGATCGCCCTAATCGCAAAATCTATAGTGTAACGGAGGCCGGAAAAGCAGAATTAATTAGATGGTTACAATCTCCCCAGCCTTTACCAACATTCAGAGAACCATTGCTAATTCAATTATTTTTCGCCACACAATTATCCAATGAAGCGATCGTGCAACTTTTAGAACATCAGCTAGCTGCACATATTGAAAAACTAACTGAGTGTGAAAAGACTAATTTACCAGTACTTGGAGATAAATATGCAAGTCGTGAGCAGATTATGCAAAGGCTTGCATTAGAGTTGGTGTTACGCAGAGAACAAACTTATATAGATTGGTTGAAGACGGCTATTGAAATTATTGATCATCAGTAGACTATTGTTTTATTTTCATTCTTTTTTTTGCAAATACTCTGGCGGGACATTATCTACTAACCAGACTCCATTATGAGGCGAGAATCGTTCATGAATTCAATACTTGTGTCAAATCAACATTTCCACCGCTAAGAATTATACCAATTCTGGCATCTGAAGCTTTGACAACACCTTCTAGTAAAGCAGAAGCAGCTAACACTCCAGTGGGTTCCACAACTATTTTTAAGCGTTCCCATAAAAAGAACATGGTGCGAACAATTGCTTCTTCAGATACCGTCACCATATCATCAACATAATTTAATACTAAAGGAAACGTAATTTTACCTAAGCTGGGAGTCCGCGCACCGTCAGCGATAGTATCAGGATTATTTACTGTGTGGAGAGTTTTGCTGTGAAAAGAACGGGTAGCATCGTCGGCGCATTCTGGTTCTACACCTATAACTTTACACTTAGATGTAAGTATTTTAGTGGCGATCGCACTCCCGGAAATTAATCCACCACCACCACAACACACTAACAATAAATCTAGTCCGCCGACTTCTTCTATGAGTTCTTTCGCTGCTGTTCCCTGTCCCGCTATTATATGGGGATGATCGTAGGGAGGAATAATTGATAAACCCCGATTCTGTGCTAAACTTTGCGTTAATTCTTCCCTATCAGTTGTTTTGCGGTTATATAAAATTACCTCTGCACCATAACCACGAGTTGCTGACTGTTTGACAGTGGGGACATCCTCTGGCATGACTATAGTTGTAGAGATGTTGAGCAAATTTCCAGCTAAGGCGATCGCTTGAGCATGATTTCCTGATGAAAATGTGATTACACCTTTTTGTTTTTGGTCTTTTGTTAACTGTAACAGTGCGTTGTATGCGCCACGAAATTTAAAAGAACCTGTGCGTTGAAAGTTTTCACATTTGAAGAAAACTTGGCTATTAGTGCGTTGATTAACAGTTGTTGAAGTCATCACTGGTGTACGATGAGCAACACCAGTAAGATGCTTGGCTGCTGTTTCGATATCAGCAAAAGTGACAGAATTAAACTGTGACATGTTAATAAACTTGATATTAATCCTGATTCAGTTAGATACAAAACAGTAATCATGCAAATTACCTACAGCTTGATAACCAATTAATTGATAGATATGGTTACTGGTTGAATTTGCTAAATCTGTAAACAAAAAACAGTATTTATAGCCTTGATTAAGTAAAGTCTGACTCAAATCTGCCACGCAAGCACTGGCATAGCCATTTTTGCGATATTCTGGTGGTGTGTACACCATACTCACCCCTGCACCATTGGGTGTAATACCAGTATGACAAGCTATTGAGACGGGGGTTCTATCTTCCCAAATATAAGCAGTACCGCGCTGCAAATGGTTGTCAACAGCACGTTCTATATGTGTTGGAGATGTTTGCAAAGCTTCTAGTACAAAAGCTTCAAACCAACGGATGAGTATTTCGCGATCGCTTTGTGTCGCTTGACGCAAGTGACCATTTACTTTGGAAATCGTCTGCACCTGTTCGAGTTGAAAAGCACACAGCGCCATTTTTAATTGGTATGATTGGCCTGTGATTGAATGCCAATTCTCTGCAAAGGCTTTTGCCTCGGCTGTAGGAGCATTGACTCCTGGTGGTAAATTTTGGTTAAAGTGCAGATTTTGTGCGATCGCTTCTATGACCGCAAAATCTTGTATTTTTGATAATAGCAAGTTGCGAGCTTTTGTCTTCATGGCTACTGCAATGATATCTCTATCTGCCTCCACAATTGCTAAATAGGGTTTTTCGTTGAAGCGTTCCGGATTGTGAATCAAGGCGTGACAAATTGCAAACTGTACGTTATGCATTGCTTCATGAATCAGCAAATAGTCTTTCACCTTCTCATAAAATTCTCTTGCATCTTCAAACTGTTGGAGTTTCATGAGATTCTTCTGATTTTGCGCTATTGTTCGCACTTTCCATTTGTTCTCGCAAAGCAGCAACTTGTGAAATAATACTTTGCTCCATACCACCAATTTTCATCTCCGTTATCCATTGCATCATGGCAGAAAGAAATAGTTCTTTAAGATAAGCAAAAGAAAAACCCTCGGTTATTTCTGCAATCTGATTCATACTTGTATCTGATAAACGCATAGCAGAATTAAATTTTTCGTTCCACAAGTTAATGTAAGCAATACGTTCTGTTAAACCTGGTAATTCAAAATAATATTTACGATCAAAGCGACTTGGACGATCTAAAATTGCTGAATCGATTTTTTCTGGATGGTTTGTTGAGGCTAAAATCACTATCCCTGTATTAGCAGCAAAGCCATCAATTTCATTCAAAAAGAAAGAACGATTTTCCCCTTCAACGAGGGAATCAAGGTCTTCTAAAACAAGAATACATGGAGCAGATTGTCGCGCTCGTTTGAAGACTTGCTGAATATTATGATGAGGATTATCATACTGAGACTTGAGACTTTTAACGTATAAGCATGGCACTTGCATTTGATTAATTAAAGCTTTAACCGTGTGGGTTTTACCGTTTCCAGGAGAACCGATCAATAAAATTCCACGCTTCCAAGGAACACTGTAAGCTTCGTAAGTTTCTCGCGCAGCCAAGAAGTGCGTTAGGTCGTTTTGAATCTCTTGCTTGAGAGTTCCACTCAGAATTAGATTATCAAAACTCGCGTTTTGAATAGACTCAAATAAATCGGAATCTTTTGACCAAAAACCATCTTCAAAAACTAAAATTTCACTTTGAATTTCTGAGTTACACTCGCATACAGACGCAAAAAAGTCTTCAGCCAATTCTAGGGTTTTGGCTAAAATCCAATAGTATCTTACTTTACAAAAACCTTGCTGCCAACTGAGCAAAATTACTTCGAGTTTGTTTCCTTGCCATGTTACCTCAAAGCAGGCATTTTCTGTATAATTACAAATTGCATTGTCCATACCATTCCAACCAGAAATAATCTGGTTATGGATTGATGGATCATATTCGATTGTACAAAAGTTAGCGTCAGCATATCTTTCGATATCAAAGCTAGAGTCACTACCTTCTAATATCACCTTGCGAGGATATAGTGCTGCTAATTCCTGACTGACATGATAAGCGATCGCATTATTAGGAAGTTTCAGTGCTTCTGAAATTAGTTGTTGTATGTTCACTGGAATCTCAATCCTTATACGATTTTAGATTTTAGATTTTGGATTTTGGATTAGGAATTTTTTATAGATCTGAGTTTTGTCAATTTATCTGTGGTATGGAAAGCATCCCAATTTTATTAATCACTAATACAACACCTTCAGATTCAATTCCCGAAAAATTTACGCCTGAAATAGATATTTTTCCAACTCTTGCAGCAAAGGGTCAATGGTTTTTTGCTGAATCGTATGTGGTGGGTTCCATTCTACCCACATAAAACCACTGTGTTCACTGATTTCGATCAAAACTTCATTTTTTAGCCATGCTAAAAATATCACAACTTTTTTCTCTACTTTTTTGTTTTGAGTCCGCTTAGATTTGACTAGATAACTAACATGAAACCGGAATTGCTGATCTAATTCAATATCATTAGAACTAATTCCAGTTTCTTCAAATAATTCGCGTAAGGCGCAACTGATGTCATCTTCACCTGTTTCTATATGACCTTTAGGTAAGTCATAACGCTTAGGTTTTAACAGGAGTAAAAAGCTCATTTGTGGTTGCGATCGCATAACAAGCACACCACAAGATTTGATTTCACGCATTATCTAATTTAAACAAATAAATGAGTAAATTCATATATTAAATCTACCCTACCTCGACGCAACATCGCAGGATCTAGTCTTTCTGTGGTGTTACAAGTCATCAGTACTACCAACCTTTGTTGTATTTGAATTCCAGAATCGTCAGCAACACTTTGGTACAAAGTGCCATCTAGCAAGCTTAAAATATGCTCAGTCTTGTTACTTTGTTGTGCGATTTCGCTAGCACGGTCTTGAGCTAAATTGTCTGCCTCATTAATAATAATACAAATTCGCTCTAAGTATGTAGGTGGTACAAAATTGGCGATCGCATCATGATCCAAAATAAAAATCACAAAGCCAAGTGAGACCAAAACTTCTTTGGCGAATGCTTGTGTCCACGCAGTTTTACCTGTTCCTGGTTTACCATGTACTAAAACCGCTAATTGATGTTGATTCAAAACTGTCTGCTGAACTATGTCAGTAAAATTTTGAATATTTTCTGGAAAGGTGCGAATTTTAAATTGGTTTTGTACCTTACCAACACGACTTTGATATCCACTCAACATGATTGCTAAATTATAAGTTGCTTTGTTAATTAATGGAGATAAGTTTTTTCCCATCAAACTATAGTGTCGTCGTCCTCGGTCATAGGGATCAATTTGTAACCATACATCATCTTTTGACCAGTATGCATAAACAGTATTAATGATATCTAGTCGCTCCCAATTCACAAATTTATCGATGGGAAAATAAAAATTCCTTTCTAAATAATATTGGGTGATAATATCAGGAGTTCCTAATAGTTTTAAAACCCGCATCACCGTAATTTCTTGCAGGCGATTGAGAACATAGTCAATGGGAATACTGTTACGATTGACAAACTGAGTAATGGGTGTGTCTGTATTTAAAACATCCTGGTAACGGTAATCAGGTGTTAGTGGATCTGGTGTGATATAGTTTCAATATTTTTCAACTTCGTAGCGCGTATTTTCGGAAACAATATTTAATAAATTTGCCCACCAAGTATAATTATTGCGTCCCAATGTCTCGGCAATGCTACTTGCTAAATTTAGACTTTTTTGAGTTAACTCCTGTGTGTCACTAAACATCAGTTGACCTAAAAAATCCCAGTCAAATTCCCGTTGCAAAGGTCGCCAACCACTGGAGAGTAAACTTTGGCGGTTGTTATTAACAGGAGAACCTTCATTGTGTCTGAAGTAATCAAATTCCATATTTTCTATAATGCAATTTTAATGGATTTATATTCAACAGATGCACGTCTTTAAATTATACTTTTTCATAAAATAAACTACTTGCGTGTAAGTCGCCAGAGCAAAGCGTCTATCACATAGAAAAAACTCCACTGGTGAGTTATTACACACTCTTTCAAGGATAGCTACTTTTAAGCCAACCTCCCAGATTCTTAGTAATTTCCTTGTGTCTACGCACCCACCGCTTTTGAGTAACGGTACATTTCCTCTCATACTATGTATGTAAGCTCTGAACTGTTGGGACACGCAAGCAGTAAATTTGAGATAATTTTTCTACATTACTAAAAATAAATTTGAATTATGTAGTCAACCGAGAGACGTTTTGCCAAGGTTAACAATGATTGAAACTGCTATGAATTATGACCCTACCTCAAAAGGTAATTTTACAAGAGATTACAAAATACTACATTAGTAGTAAATGTGTCAAGT
Source organism: Pelatocladus sp. (assembly GCF_059505505.1). Taxonomy (NCBI): domain Bacteria; kingdom Bacillati; phylum Cyanobacteriota; class Cyanophyceae; order Nostocales; family Hapalosiphonaceae; genus Pelatocladus; species Pelatocladus sp. The sequence goes on from NZ_JCACKS010000201.1 coordinate 48,347, forward strand.
TACTCAATTTTGGAGTCGCGATCAGAACTGATTGAACTGCATTAATATCAAAAATTGTAACTTTCTGTGAGAGTGGTACTTAATATTACAGTTGAAACATTTATTAGGTATGCGATCGCTTTGGCTAAAGCCTGATGTAGAATAACTGAGAAGTTAAATTTAACTTTTAACCGTTGACAAAGTTGAAATGTCGTAATTTTTACATAAAATCAGGTTTAATAATGAATTTTTATTTGTTTAACACAAGCTCATAAGTAATTACACGTCAGCAATACTTCCTTACGAAGTTTTACAAGTAACATATTTTGCTCCGGTTAGTCTTTTAGTTCTTGGTAGAGATTATAAACAGGGTGCTAGCCCTATGTCCTAAATAGAGCTTTTCTATCATGACTCGCATTATTGTCATTACATCTGGAAAAGGCGGCGTGGGTAAAACCACCATAACAGCCAACTTGGGCATAGCTTTAGCCAAGATGGGTAATCAGGTTGCATTGGTTGATGCTGATTTTGAATTGAGAAATTTGGATTTGCTGCTGGGACTAGAAAAACGAATAATATACACATTATTTGATGTCTTGGCTGGGGAATGTCGCTTAGAACAAGCTTTGGTAAAAGATAAACGCCAACCAGGTTTAGCACTTTTACCAGCAGCCAAAAAACGTACCAAAGAATTAGTAACTCCAGAACAGATAAAACCATTATTGAATGACTTGGCGCAGAAGTATGAATACATACTAATAGATAGTCCAGCAGGTATTGATGCAGGATTTCAAACTGCGATCGCATCTGCAACTGAAGCATTAGTTATCGCTACACCAGAAATTTCCTCAGTACGTGATGCTAACCGTGTAATTACCTTATTACAAGCACAAAAGATAAAACCCATTCAATTAATTGTTAACCGTGTTAGACCTGGAATGGTACGCGATTTAAATATGATGTCCCCAGAAGATGTCCAAGAACTTCTGGGAGTTTCGCTTATAGGATCGATTTGTGAAGACGAGCGTGTGATCGTTTCTACTAACCATGGTCAGCCTTTAGTATTAGGAAAAAACAAATCGCCTGCTGCAATTGCTATTGATAAGATTGCTCAGAATTTAGGAGGTAAAAAAAATAACAAATCTCTTGATTTTGACTTATCCAATGACAGAATCTTGAATAAAGATTCTACTATCGATCCAACTACTGAATTTATAAGTTTATATCCCTATTTTTAGGAATCAGGGATTGGGGATTGTGGGGCCCCCTCTGGGGATAAGGGGTAATGGGGATTGGGAATTAGGTAGTAAAGAGACAAGGACGAAAGAAAAGACTGGGAGGTTCTGTAATTTGCATAAGGAACAATATTATTGATTTTAACGACTTCAACTTTCAGAATACTGATGTTTATTCTCTGTTGAAAACAATGAAGTCTGCGAATCTTCGCCAAGTTACAGAACGAGACGAGGCGATGGAAAATCTATCAAAACGCCAAAAACATGCTTTAGCTATGGCTTTGTGGATGGAAAACAAAAGCGATCGCACAAATCATGTTTTTGCTCGCCGGATAAAGCAGTTGCTGTTGCGTGCATTTGTGATTTATCAGCATCGTCAGCAGTTATTGCCAGATCAATTAAACAAATATCACCTTGATTATAAAAATCGATTAAAGCGGTGTTTAGATATCATGCCAGAAAGCAGAATTTGTTGGCAAGGAGACAGATTCAATATCAAAATTCCGTTTTACTTGCTTTTATTTTTAGAAGAAATATTTACTGTTTATCCTAATATTGAGGACGAAAAAAGTTTAGAATCTAACAATATTTCTCAGCCATCTCAGTCTGTTGCTGACAAATCCAATTATACAAAATTTGGGTTTGATTATTACATTATTTGGGGAAAATTTGTAGAGTGGTTAATTGATATTTCTGGGAAAAAGTCAATCATTGTAGAATTAAAGAAAAATCTTGGTTATATCAGCTTAATTCCGATTAGTGTTGGTGGTAAAAATGTCAAAATACGTGGTATTGGAATTAATTACCATGATTTGTATCATCTAGAAGTTGCCCAACTAAATAGAATTCAGATAGGTAAAAATTGGGTCAGTGGAATACATGGAATTAATGCAGGAATTTTCCATGATCTCCCAATTGTAGAAGAGTATGATGGTTATTTAGATGAGGCTAGGGTTGCAATTCATGAGGGTTTAACTAGACCTACAGCCTTTAGTGTTTTGAAGACATTCTGCTGGTTGATTTTGCTAAGTCTGCATGGGATAAATTCTTTAGCAGTCTTGATCCGTCATTTAAAAAGTTTGAAAACAAAGCAGGAAGATTTGATCAACGCGATCGCGCTTTGATGAGATGGTCAAAGAAACCCCGCTTACCCAACCGAGCGATCGCACCAGCAACTGGTAATCTTGGCATATCTAAAATTTCAGCAGTTTTACTGCTATCTAAATGTCCTATTTGCTGCACAGTTTCCAAGATTTTTTGGTCAAACTCCAAATTAGAGAATTCATTTTGCAATACACCTACAATTTTATCGATCACATCTTTGGCATTGGTAACTGCTACACATTGACCACCTGTAATTTGAGCGATTGTCCTGAATGCTTGTTGTGCCAGCATATCACCACTCATACATAATCCATGAATAATAACTTGGTGATTTTCTGCCGTTGCAGTTATTGACTGGACATCCAACCCACTAGGACAAGCATCAGGCCAAGCATCACCATTATGATACTTGCGCCCATCAAACATTTTTTCTTGTAGCCATTTGCCAAATCCATGAGGTGGTGCATCACCTACAAGTAAAATGAAACGGCAACTGTGCCGACGCCAATTCATTTTTGTACAAGCGTCGTAGACACCGCTATATAATGCTTCCGGCCCATCACCACCACCATCAGCTCTGAGTTGATTGATGACTTTCTGCATTAGTTGCAATTTAGGCGTAAGCGAATAAACACGGGTAACAAAAGAGTTATCTTGTGGAGGATGGTCGCGGTATTCTACCAAACCAATCTGCAAATCAATATTACTATTAGTTGACAGCACCTTGATGGCATTTAGTAATTGTTGCTGTGCTGACTGAATAAAACTACCCATACTGCCAGTTGTATCTACAACAAAGCACAAGTCAACGTAATTAAGAGGTTTCATGGAATTTTGAATATTAATTAACTTGCTTGAATCTTACAAATTTGTGATAAACTATGAACGGAAGTTTAAATTCGGTTGTGCGGTTTGTTTTTATTTGTACTTATATTACAGACTTCTCCGGATCTAAAACTCTACGCCATGTGATTCTGGAGATGTTTTATGTCGATTTACGTTGGTAACCTTTCCTATGAGGTTGAACAAGATGACCTCAAGCAGGTGTTCTCAGAGTATGGAACGGTTAAAAGCGTTCAATTACCTGTAGACCGCGAAACAGGTCGTGTGCGAGGATTCGCCTTTGTAGAAATGGGATCAGAGGCAGAAGAAGCTGCGGCAATTGAAGCGCTTGATACTGCTGAATGGATGGGTCGTAGTCTGAAAGTTAATAAAGCAAGACCAAAATCAGAGGGAGGTTCCTTTGGTGGTGGTGGTAGACGTGGCGGAAATAATGGCGGAGGATACTCCCGTCGTTACTAAACTTTAAAAACAAAGTTTAACTTTTAAGTCTCTTGGGCAGGCTAGGAGTCTGCCCATTTTTGTTCTCAGTTGACTGGATTGACGAAGAAAAAGTGCATTTGAATGGCAAATTTTCGGTTTTGAGGTAAACAGGAAAACATTAGTTGAGTATTCCCTTACTTTTCCCCTCACCAAAAAAGCAAATAAAATGTTTATGAACTGACCGCTATCCAGTAGTAATATCTAAGTAGGAGATAGAATGACCCAAATAGTAGTGGGCGAAAACGAAGCACTTGAGTCAGCTTTACGTCGATTTAAACGCCAAGTTTCAAAGGCGGGAATTATGCCTGACTTAAAGAAACATCGTCACTTTGAAACTCCTCTTGAGAAAAACAAGCGGAAAGCTAAAGCGGTTGCTAATTCCCGGCGGTATAAGAAACGTTTCCGCTCTTAATGTTTGTAAATTTATTATAAACAATACTCAATTAATATCTAGCGGCAATGCCGCTAGACATTAAGTCTACTTGTCATCCCGCACGGGTAGTACTGTATCTAAAATCTCCATGAGCAATTCTAGTCGGGATGGACGAGACAACAACGGTACCAAATTTGGCAAAGAGTAGTAGTCTCCCGCGAAACTTAAGGTGTCTACAGGTATTTGCTTCTCCTTCAAATTGCGTTCAATGTAATCACACCAGCCTCCAACTCTGACAATAATCACATTTGGGATAACTCCCAAATCGCGCTGATAAGCTTGGTAAGTAGCAGCAAAGTATGGTTGGGTGTTTTCACCTTCGTCGGTGACGATGATAATTTGTTCTACCACCTGCTTTTTCAGGCGCATAGTTTCTAGCCCCGCACCAACACTAGTTCCACCGTTGGGGAAAATATGCTGAAATGCCTTTTCCCAATCTGATAGTTGACTACCAGTGGCTTTGACTGGATAAGCAATGGTGTCGAAAGCATAAACAAATAAGTTTGCTTCAGTAATACCAGAAATCAAGGCAGCTATTTGCTTACCGACTTCTAACGCTACATCCATACTTCCAGACTTATCAACTAACAAAGCTGTCGGCTTGACAATTTTACCACGCTTCTTAACTTGTTCGTTGGCGACTTTTTCTAGTCGTGCCGCAGTTTCTGTATCCAGTTGGGTGACATCAGCAGCGACTGTGGCTTTGAACGCAGATATCCGGTCACTCTTAGTCGCTTGTTCTAACTTCCCATCAATCAACGCCTTGACTTCAGGGTGATCCATCGCACCGCGTTGCTTCAGAGATTTGAGGTTGTTAATTACCTCCTGTGGTGACATGGAGTTAATCAGCGCCACCAAAACGGTTGGGGTAAGTTGCTTAACTGCACCAATGGCAATAGTGTAAGGAATATTATGCTCAACAATTAAAGCTGCTTGTGCAGATGTTGTTTCTGCTTTTGCCAACTGTTTGAGAATATAAGCCAAGCTATCTTCTGGTGGTGCATCTTTGAACAGCACCGCATCTGCACGCATACTTGGTTTAATATGCAAAGTTGCATAGAGGTGCTTCATAGCCTTACGTCCCCGTAAAGCAGCACGATCAAAAAACTGGGGTTTTAGTTCTCGCGATCGCAAATAGCGTTGCACAGCAGTACGTGCAGAACGGGGAACTTTACCGCGTTGCTGCTTCATAAAGTCTACAATCCGCGCCACTTGATAAGGTGGAAACTCTTGCAGCAATATAAAACCAGCATCACGGTGTGCAATCACATTGCTTGTTAGCAGATGTCCCAAAAAGACTTCCTTGTGATCACGGACATCACCGTTGCGTTGATACCATACAGCCAGATGACCATAGAAAATGGGATCAAGTTCTATGATTAACTTGTGGAATTCTGCTACCTTCTCCAACTCGCGGTGAGGCGTAGTTAGCAAGCTGTTGAGAAGTTCTAAACGCAAGTCGCGTTCTGCTGTATTCATGGGTACTACCTCCATTAGGGATTTGGGATTTTTTTATTGCAACCAAAATCTAAAACCGTGGAGTGTAGTTGTCACATGCTACGAGGTGAATGAAATCACCGCGCAAGTTGAGAAAGCTATTGGTTTATACACAGGAATTGAACCTATTACCATCGGTTAATAGCCGACTGCTCTACCAATTGAGCTAGTATGTAAGCTTTTTCTGTTAGGGCGCGGTGACAACTACTGTTGTAACTGCAAGAAGCTTGGATATCAAATGCTACATTTAGACTTAGTATTAAGATTGCCGCACAAGTAGAGGAAGCATAAGCCTGAAGACGGCTTCAGACGTAGACTCTGTTTTTTTGCTTATATTAGGAGTATGTAAGCTTCCGCGATTAGGGTACGGCAACAATTACTAAAAAACATCAAGATGTTGCAAATCTGGTTTAACCCAGCTATTTCTAGCCTCCCAGGACATCAACAAATCCCGGCTGTAGTATTGCAGTGGTAGATGCTTATTACCATAACTATCAATGAGTCCGTTAGTTAGCTGCAATAAAGAGACTTGCTGTTGGTTAACCAATAAATAACGACGCACCATATAAACCCAGAACCGGGTGAGAGTTTCGTGATAACCACTGTCTTTGGTGGTTTGGATACCCATAGCTGCGTTATAGCGTTGGATATCTTGGCGAATGCGTTCGCCTGCTTGTTTTTCCCCGTAATATATGAGGTAATATAATGCCACTGTCAAATGTGCAATATGATTCCACTGACATCGTGGTAATGTGCTATTTTGGAATGCAGTTACAAGATTTTCGATTTCATGAATTGTCTGGTATTTACCGTTTTCATGACTCATTATTGATGATTTCAGAGCAAGTTTGCTCCTATTGGTTCTGGCTGATGTTTAATCTACTTATTTATTAAGTTGCTGCATAATACACTAAACATCTCCAAAATAGTATATTTTGTGGTAAAAGAACGTCAATAGAAG